>CAMORF010000289.1 GCA_946623485.1 uncultured Clostridia bacterium | reverse complement strand
CTGTCTCATTCCTCCACGGCCTGCATCCAGATCATCCTGCCGCCCGCTGCATTCTCATGCCGCAAGCTTCTCAAAGTCCTGCAGCGGCATCGGCTTCGCAAAATAATATCCCTGGAAGACATTGCACCCCATCTGCTTGAGCATGTCAAGCTGGTTTTTCAGCTCGATCCCTTCCGCGATGGAAATCATATTCAGCTGATGCGCCAGCTCTATGATATTGTTCAGGATCGTCTCCGCCTTCTTCGGATGGGTCGTCTTCCCAAGGAAAGCCATATCAATCTTCAGCACATCCACCGGCATGTCGCGCAGCAGGTTAAGGGAAGAATAACCACTCCCGAAATCGTCCATTTCCACTATGAACCCATATTCCCTCAGCCGATTGATCGTCCGGATATTTTCCGAAGCGTCATTCATGACGACCGTTTCGGTAATCTCCAGATGAAGCCTGCCCGGATTCAATCCATATTTCTCCACCAGCTTCGTAAAGGTTTCATAGATATCGATGAAATAAAAGTCTTTTGGAGAAATGTTCACTGACAGGTGCAGCATTTCCTTCTGCGTCCCCTTCCACGAAGAAAGAATCCTGCATGCCTCCTCCCAGATATGCTCATCCACCTTGACGATCATCCCGTTTTTCTCAAGGATCGGAATAAATCGATACGGTGCCAGAAAGCCCTCCGACGGATGCTGCCAACGCACCAGAACCTCAGCGCCCGTAAGTTCATTTTCCCCACTATACTGCGGCTGGAGATAAGGGAAAATCTGCCGCTCCCGCAATGCATCGTCAAGCTCAGCGTTAATCCGCTGCTCCCACAGACGCTTCTGGCGCAGCTCCTCATCATAGACACTGACAATCCTCTGATAATCATCATGCACCATCGCAATCGCCATAATGCAGCGATCGACCATTACCGATACGGGAATCATTTTCTCAGACACCTCATAATATCCCGCATGCACCACCACAGGATACTTGAAGCTCTTGTTTGCCCCGCTCCTCATCCCCTCACGGATCTTCATTTCCAGCATCCGGGGCGTGATATCCGTCTTTCTGGCAAACGCAGCAAACTGATCCCCGCCCCAGCGGCAATAAATCGTCCGCTCATTTGCCAAAGCCCGGATGCTGCCGGCAATCCCGAGCAGGATACAGTCACCGGTTTCCCGCCCATAGATATCGTTGATAATCTTAAAGTCCGCTATATCGGATAAAATCATCACATAATCCTCATCCGGCTCCTGATTCAACGCCTGGCTCACCAGGTCTATAAACATCTCCTTATTAACCATGCCGGTCAGCTGGTCATGCGTCTGCCTGAAGAGCCGCTCCCTTCTTCCCTGCTCAACCTCCGTATAATCCTTGATCCCGAAAAGTGCGCCAACGTAGTTGCCCCTTCTGTCCTCCATTCTTTGGCAGGTCACGTCATAGAACCGCTTGTCATTTCCCGCGCCAACCTCGCTCTGAATCCGGAAATCCGACCGCACCTGCATCCCGTCCTCCAGGAATGTCCTGCCTGTGATATCCTCCCCCAGAAGCTGCGCGCTCTGATCCAGGTTCTCCCGGAAAATGCCAAACATGGAGCCGGCAGCTTTATTGGCATAGATCGCCCGCCCATCCTTATCAAAGAAAATGACCGCGTCAGACATATTTGTCACCAGCAGATCGTGCAGCGCCATCTTCAGGAAGAGCTGCCTGTACTCGATTGCGAAAAAGTACACCAGGATCCCGCCGATCGCAAGCCCGACCATGGAATGGTCGATCGTTCGGTCCATGAGCACGTTATAATACTCGCACAAGGCCACAAATACAATACACAGAAAAATAACCAGATAGCGTTCCAGATACAGGCGCGGACTTTTGAAGATCTTCCAGAGATACAGACTGGCGATAAAGACCAGCAGGACAGCGGAAATCGCCAGATGGATCAGATGTCCCGGCTTTGAATCCAGGACATAATAGATCTCTCCGGTTTCAAGGGTCTGCTCCTCCAGCAGATAGCAATGCATGAAAATGTTATTCAGGAATACTGAAATAGAGTCGCCGATCAGTACCGCAGTAAAGATGACGCGGCTGATACGCTTCAGCGGCGGATAGGCGCAATACTGCAGCGTAAAATCGATCAAAGTGAATATGACAAGATTCGTTCCAATCAGGAACAGCTGATATCCCGCATTGCAGATCACAGGATCATCCGATGAGGCGATCACAATATTCCCCAAAAGCGGAATCACAATCGCAAGAAGAACCACCACAACCGAATGTGCAATCTTTTTTCGGCTGCGCTTCGTTCTGAAAATGCACAATAATATGAGAACCGTCATGACAGACAGTTCCACCAAAAACATCTGTTTCATAGCACCCCAACCCGCTTCTCCACTTAACCGGAAGATAATTCGCTCTATTTACCATATAATATAGCAGATTCAAAGAGTTTTGTGTATTCCGGCGCGATATTTCTTTTTTCAGAAACCAAGGCTTGCTTCAAGCCACCGGATAACGCGAGCAGGTATGAGCAAGGAAAAGGCTTGACACGCTTCGTGTGTTAGGATACACTAACTACTGGTTAGCAGCGACTACCGCCTGTTTTTTTGCAGGCCACATCATAATTAAGTCAAAGCCGCCCGCGGCGGCAGACAAGGAGGGATCTATGTCAGTCTTAATCCTGGGAGGAAATGAGCGCATGGAGCGCAATTACAAAGACCTGTGCAAGCAGTACAATTGCCGGGCAAAGGTCTTCACGAAGACAACCGGGGGAATGAAAAACAAAGTCGGAAGCCCTGATCTGTGTGTCCTGTTCACAGGCGCCCTGTCCCATAAGATGCTCCAGAGCGCGGAAAAGGCAATGAAAGGAGACCGCACAATCATCGCAAGGTGCCCGAGCGCCTCGATGGATGCACTCCGCAATGTGCTGGATACATATGCGATGCATTCATGAATGAAACCAGCAGCAACGCAGCAACGAGTTTACGGTCGTAAATAGATCTATGCATATCGCAAGCGTACCGCCTCATCCTTTTTCGTTAAAACGTCAAAAAAGAATGAGGCGGTACGCTTGTCTGACATTCCCGCCAGCAAAAGCACCCTCTTCTGTCTGAGCATTATCTGCCGGGACAGGTGCGGCACAATAAGGCCTGGCCGAATAAGCCAGAACAAAAAATACTATGAAAAGGGATATCGCCGGATATAGGATATCTCTCCTTCCTAAAAATAAGACCGGCAGCCTATATTGAGATATTCTCCTTACAGACTGTCGGTTATTATTATGATGTATTGACCTGTCAAAACCTGCATGCGGCCAACAGGACTTGAACCTGCACGGTTGCCCACTGGAACCTAAATCCAGCGCGTCTGCCAATTCCGCCATGACCGCATGTGCAAAGACACATCATCTGCCTCTTTGACACCTGCCCATTATACGTCAGTCAAAATATAGTGTCAATCGTGCGGAAAATGAACTTGCTGAACCTGCTCCCTGAGCCACTCTCCTCCGATGATGCAGTCTCCTCCATCATTCAACCTCCGCCTTGGCATAGCAAAAGCCCCGGAAACCAGTGTTTCCGGGGTTTTACCACATGAGATATGAGACATGGCGGATTCGAACCGCCGACAACCTGATTAAAAGTCAGGTGCTCTAC
>CAMORF010000288.1 GCA_946623485.1 uncultured Clostridia bacterium | reverse complement strand
CGTGTATAGAAGGATGAAACAGGGTATCATGATTGTTTCCGTCAGGGGAGGAAAGGTCCCTTGACGGTTTTTATTGACTTTGCTAACCTACAAACCAGTAATTACATATTGTGTTGTTCTCTTATTCAGAGGCGGCGGAGGTACAAAGGACCGTTGAAACCGCGGCAACCCCGTTCAGGATCTGTCGATCCGTGACTTGCAATCCTGCTTGTCATTTTATCCGATCATACAGCTCCGAAAGACGGAAGGTGCCAACCTGAGCGAGCAAGGAGCTGCCGGATCATGAATGATGCAGCTTTGGACCTCGAGCAATAAGGGGATTCAGCATGTGCCGTTGAGTCCGCCTTTGTGCGGGCTTTTATTATGATATGATGATTGATGGTAGAGAAGGAGAAAGAAAGAAGAAGATGGAGAAGATTTTATTTACTTCTGAGTCTGTAACAGAGGGACATCCGGATAAGGTTTGCGACGCGATTTCGGATGCGATCCTGGATGCGGTCGTGGAACAGGATCCGATGAGCCGCGTTGCCTGCGAGACGGCGGCCTGCACCGGTTTTGCCGTGATTATGGGTGAGATTACCACAAAGGCAAATGTTGATTATCAGAAGATTGCCCGCGATACCATCCGTGAGATTGGATATACCGGAGCGGACATGGGATTCGACGCAGATTCCTGCGCGATCTTCGTTGCGCTGGACAAGCAGTCTGAAGATATCGCGCTTGGGGTTGACAAGGCGCTGGAAGCGAAGGAAAACCAGATGACGGACAGCGAGATCGAGGCGATCGGTGCCGGCGATCAGGGAATGATGTTTGGCTATGCGACCAATGAGACGGAGGAATATATGCCTTTCGCGATTTCCCTGGCCCACAAGCTTACCCTGCAGCTGACAAAGGTCCGTAAGGATGGAACGCTGAAGTATCTCAGGCCGGATGGAAAGAGCCAGGTATCCGTGGAATACCAGGATGGAAAGCCGGTGAGGCTGGACGCGGTTGTCCTTTCTACCCAGCACAGTCCGGAAGTATCCCAGGAGCAGATTCACGAGGATATCAGGAAGTATGTGTTTGATCCGGTTCTCCCGAAGGATATGCTGGATGAAAATACGAAGTACTTTATCAATCCCACCGGCCGGTTTGTCATCGGAGGCCCCCATGGCGACGCAGGCCTGACTGGCCGTAAGATCATCGTCGATACCTATGGCGGAGCGGCAAGGCACGGCGGCGGCGCATTTTCCGGAAAAGACTGCACCAAGGTGGACCGCAGCGCGGCTTACGCGGCACGCTATGTGGCGAAAAATATCGTCGCGGCAGGGCTTGCGGACAGGTGCGAGATCCAGCTTTCTTATGCAATCGGAGTCGCGCAGCCTACATCGGTGATGGTTGATACCTATGGAACCGGGAAAATCAATGATGAAAAGCTGACGGAGATTGTCCGTGAAAACTTTGACCTTCGTCCGGCGGGAATCATCAAGATGCTTGACCTGCGCAGGCCGATCTACAAGCAGACCGCGGCGTACGGTCATTTTGGAAGAAATGACCTCGACCTTCCGTGGGAGCGGCTGGATAAGGTGGAAGAGCTGAGAAAATATCTGTAATTCGTACGTGCAATTAGGATCTGTACAGAAATGATTTCTGAAAATGATTTCTGTACAGATCCTTAAAACCTGCAATGAAACAAGCTTCATGCAAATGAATTGAGCCGATGCCCGTGAGATGGATCGCAGTCAATGTGTCCTCTCCGGGATCGGCTCGTTTCGATATCACGCCCCGGCGCGACGGCTGGAAACGTCAGAAAAAAGACGTTTCCAGAGATATGAGTGTATAGAGATATGGTTGAAAGAGATATGGATAGAAGAGAAGGAACAGGCCGTGAGAATAGAATATGAAGACAAGGATATCCTGGTGATCTATAAAGAATCTGGATTGCCGGTACAGACAGGGCGGACATCACGAAGGGATCTGGTAAGCATCCTGAAAAACCATCTGGCTCTGGCACAAGGCAATGCGGCGAAGGATCACATGACACAGGAGCCATATCTGGGAATCATCCACAGGCTTGACCAGCCGGTGGAAGGCCTGCTGGTATTTGCCAAAACACCAAAGAGCGCGGCAGCGCTCAGCGCGCAGGCAGCGGCGAAATCCCGGCAGCAGGGATCCGGCCGGAGAATACCGGATTCAGAACCAGACTGCATGGAGAAGATCTACCAGGCTGCGGTCTGCCTGGATCAGAGTTCCTACCCGCTGGCACTGGAAGCAATCAAAAAAGAAGTGATCCTGACGGACTGGCTTGGAAGGGATTTATCGGATCATACGGCATACATCGCAGCAATGGGGGAAAAGGGGGCGAAATGTGCAAAGCTAAGCTTTCGGACCCTTTGGATCAGAGATTCTATTGCGCTCCTTGAGATCCGGCTTCACACGGGGCGGCATCACCAGATCCGGATCCAGATGGCACATGCCGGGATGCCGCTTCTGGGGGACAGAAAATACGGAAGGGATATTCTGCCAGCGCCCGGCCGCCGGCAGCATGAGGAAGAGATCACATCCACAGAACGCGGAAACTATACAGGCCCGATCTGCCTGTGCGCGGCACACCTGGCCTTTACGCACCCGTCTACAAAGGAAAAAATGGAATTCAGCGTGACACCGTCATGGTTGTCACTCATTTCAAAAGATGCTAAGATGAAGAGCGAAACATAGGAAAGCAGTATGGAAACTTAGGAGCTGCTCAGAAATAACTTATGATCTTGCTACGCCTGAAGGCGATACGAGGGGAACGATCGTTGCAGCAGAAGCGAGAAGTGAAAGTGCTTCTTTCGGACAGCTTTAAAGAACTTGTCCTTGAGAAGTCTGTTGAAAAGATTACAATCAAACAGATCACAGACCGGGCGGGTGTCATAAGGGTAACCTTCTATAATCATTTTCAGGATAAATACGAGCTCCTTGAATGGATCTGCCGTGAGGAGGTCGTCAGCCCTGCAAAGATTTTGCTGCAAAACAATATGCAGAGAGAAGCTGTTACCTTCATATTTACTGCGCTGATGAAAAATAAGGGATTCTACAGCCATGTCGCGCACACGACAGGACAGAATTCCTTTGAAAGCATCATGCGTGACCTGATCTCAGAAACAATCACAGAATATTTCCTGACAAGCGAAACGAATAAGTCCGCGAAATACGGCTGGATTACGACCAAATGGATCGCCGACTACTATGCGCAGAATTTCACATTTGTACTGATCAGCTGGATCGACAAAGGAATGAGCGTATCTCCGGAAGACATGGTAAGTATCTATGAATTCATCGCGATGCATTCTGTTCTGGACCTGCCAAAGGATTTAGGGCCGGTCACGAATTAAATATTATGAATGATCGGTCACGAATGGAAGGAAGCATGTCAATGCTTATCGCAAAAATCGCAAAAATGCTGCCAAAAAAAGATGCCAAAAAAAGATGCCAAAAAAAGTTTCAGGATTCTGAAAAAAAGAATTGACAAGCGTTCGATCGCTGCCCTATAATAGGCGTTGCTCACGAAAAAAGGTGAGAGATAAAAACGGAAGAACCAAACGGGAATCCGGGCTCGGAGAAGTACTCAAGAGGCCGAAGAGGCGCCCCTGCTAAGGGTGTAGGTCGGGA
>CAMORF010000287.1 GCA_946623485.1 uncultured Clostridia bacterium | reverse complement strand
CTGAATCCCGGATCATCCGCAGGAAGTCAGGCCGCTTGTCGGTCTTCCCGGTCAGGGCCCGGTCCGCGTAGATCCGGATGACTTCCATCCGCTGCTCTCTGGCGTACTGTTCACAGGCCTTCACCTGCTGATCGATGCTGGCGTCCCTCTGGTTGTCGGAGGAATACCTGGCATAGATTACGGCTGTGTCTGGCATTACTCTTCTCCATACTTGTCAAGAATGAAGTCCTGAACATCCTGCAGGACGGATGCAACAAAGATCAGGTTACAGTTTCCCTCAGCATACTTTGACCAGTGAGAGAACGTACAGAGCAGGTGGATGTCCTTGTTCTTTCTCGGCGTTGACTCAAACTGAATGCTTTTCAGCGGCGAAGTGATCGTCAGGAACAGCTCGACATGAATCACGCGGCCATCCTCTAACTCGAAGCATCCCACCCCGCCAGGGAATTCTGTAAACTTTCCCGGAATCAAATATCTGGTACCAATGTATTCGTGAGCGTTTTCTTCTGTAATCTCTGGCAACTCAAGGGCACAATCCATTGCGCTGAAGAAATCGAATCCATCACGCGGATAAACGCTGTCGGTTGTACCGCTTAGGATCCTGGTGATCTTCATTCCGCGATCCTCATCCTCAATCTGTTGCTCACGGGTCTTTGATTCCGCAGAAGCGTAGTGCATTCCGAACAGCACAGCCACAACCAATAGTATGGCAATTACGGATTTCCGCATATCCTTACTCCCTTCGGAATAATCTTCCAAAACCCTGAAAAATCTTACGGTTTGAGGTATAATCTTACCTACCTCGCCGGCCAGGAATAAAATCAGAGGTGGACCCCTATGACAGTCAAAGAAGCCCAGGAAATCTATGAAAAAATCAGAGCGCTGGACGCCGAAACAAGGCGGTGGTTTATCACCGCCCTGTCCCGGATTCCAGAAACCTCAGGAAGTTCATCAGCTGATCCTTCCGGCTCTGATCCAGAGCGTCAAAGCGTTCAATAAGTTCCGCGTGCTCATCGTCCAGTTGGGCGATGGGCTCATTTTTGCGGAAGGGTGCTTTTTCATCTGTCCACCCCATCAGATAGGCAGGATCGACATTGAGTGCCACCGCGATCTTGGAGATCACCTCCACCGGCATGTTCTCGATCTCGTCCTTCTCATACCGGTAAACCGTGGCCCGGTTCTTGCCGAGGATCTTTGCCAGATCGTCAACTCCCATCCTGGCATCCTCCCGGCATTCCTTGATCCTGTCTGCTACCTTTGACAACATTTCTCACCTCCTTCTGGGCTTTATATTACCACATCTTTCGCAAATATGCAACCGCAGGAAACGGAAAAATATAAAATTTTCGCGCAATCTGCGAAAAAAGTTGTTGACAGATTTGTAACGCGGTGGTATTCTTTGCGTGTCGCATGAGATGCGAAATCGAAAAGGAGGTGACAACAGAACATGCTCGTGAACATTCAGAAGCTCAAGGGAAAGATCGTAGAGCAGGGCCTGACCATCACCAGCGTCGCTGAGGCGATGGGGATCAACAAGGCTACGCTGTACCGGAAGATGGAGAATGGAGGCGCTGCGCTCACGATCAAGGATGCGAATCTTCTGGTGGAGATCCTGCACCTGACCGCTGAAGAAGCGATGGCAATTTTTTTTGCCAAGAATGTCGCATGATATGCGACAGCCGGAAAGGAGACAACCGTGGAGATCGACATCAGCAGGATTCCGGAAGAGACCGGAAAGCGCTTCGGCCAGTGCATCGTGGATGGGCTTCGGGAGTATCTGAAGCAGCCTGGAGCCCGTGAAGCACTGGAAGCCCGGACGAAGGCCAGACAGGCCAGGAAGGAGGCAGAGTATGGACACAAGATCTTATCTGCAGTGGCGGATTGAGATGCATCAGGCCGAGAAGGAGCGCCGCCGGAAGTGCCTGGAGAAGGTTGCGTATGCGGTGACCATGATGGCCATGGCGGCCCTGTGGATTGCGGGGTGGATCATCCGATGAAGGTTCATTACCGCAAGATGAAAGGCTACCGCCGGCATCCCGGCCAGGGTGGCAGGCCGGTCTACTACATCCAGATGGCGCCGGCGGAGGTCAACGAGCGCAGAGCTCTGTGGGCAGTGATCGGAACCCTGATCTTCATGCTTGGAGGTGTCGCGTTATGGATTTTGAGCATGACATGACGCCAGACTTCCAGAACCGCTGGATGGTCATGGTCGGAAACCTGTACATCGCCGGCCTTGGTCGGACGTATGAAGGCTACCACAAGGGAGACAGGATCCCGATGATCCCTGGCTACGTGGTCACCAAGCTTCAGAGTCACGCAATGGAGTTCACGAGCCGCCGGGAAGCCGGAGCACTGGCCACCAGCATCGGAGGGCGGGTGATCCGCTCAAATTGAAAAGGCCGCACCTGCTGCAACAGGTAACGGCCCCGGACTAAAGAATCCGACCCAATTCTACCGAAAGGAGGCTGAAAATGCAAGATTTACCGGATGCACCATGGATCAGGGACGCAGAACTCAATGGATACCCTGAGCCCGATCCCGTTCACTGCCCGATCTGCGGAGACGAAGCAGATACCTTCTACCTGCAGGACGGCATCGTGATCGGTTGTAACAACTGCGTAGAAGAAACGGATGCGGATCCCGCATTCCTCGATTGATGAAAGGAGAACAGAAATGATTCAGCACGGTTATGAACTTGACTTCAGCAAACAGACCTTCGGCGTGATCCTCTACGGAGCGCCCGGCATCGGAAAGACTACCCTCGCCCTGAGCGATGGAAACATGGGCGCCGATACACTCCTGATCGACCTGGAGCACGGCGTAGGTCGGACGAATCCCATCCACCGGATGAACGCCAACGTCCTGAGCGCCAGCACCTACGAGGAAGTGCTGAAGGATCTGGAGACTGATCAGGCCAAGGCCGCAAAGACCATTGTCATCGATACGGCCGGCAGCCTGGTGGACTACCTCAAGGACTGGGCCTTCCGGACGAAGCCGGACGCCAAGACGAAGGCCGGTGCCTGGAATCCCATGCGGGGCTTTGGCCATGTGAAGACCGAGATCGAAAGCTTCGTGAACAAGATCAAGACGGTCATGAACAAGAACGTAATCTTCATCTTCCACTGCGATGAGAAGACCGAGAACGATGGCAGCACGAAGCAGCGCCTCCGCTGCGAGGGTTCCTTCAAGAACATCGTATGGACCGGCATCGACTTCGGTGCCTACATCCAGATGCTCGGCAATAAGCGCTGGGCCTGCTTCTCTCCGGAGGATGAATTCTTCGCCAAAGGCTGCCACGGCATCCATGGCCATGTGGAGATCCCGGATCTGAACAGCGGCGTTCCGAATGACTTCATGGCCAAGCTGTTCGACACAGCCCGGAAGAACATGATCCAGGAGAACGCAGCTGTAGCCGATCAGATGGAAACCTATCGGAAGGTCATTGAAGGCGTGAAGGACATGCTGGAAGGCGTGACCGATCAGGACAGCGCCAATGCCTGCATGAAGGCCATCGCGGATATGCCCCATGCGCTGACCAGCAAGAAGGAATGCGGAATGATGCTCAATCAGAAGTGCGCCAGCCTGGGGCTGAAATACGAGAAGGCCACGGCCTCCTACGTTCCGGCAGGTGATCAGAAGTGA
>CAMORF010000286.1 GCA_946623485.1 uncultured Clostridia bacterium | reverse complement strand
ACACCTGTGAATGCGTCCTGGGTAATGGTAGGATCCCCCGTAGTTGTTGGCTGCTCTACCGTTTCTAATGGGGTTGTGGTTGGAGCCGGATCTTGTGTCTGCGGAAGGGATCCTCCTCCACCACCGCCAGACGGGGTAGTGTCTTGCTTTTCTGACTGCTTCTCGCTCTCTGTCTGCGAAATCGTCACAGGAATGTACTGAGGAGCAATATCATTATGATTCGTATCACCGACAACCTTGTACCAAACGTAGTAGGTTCCCGCGCCGGTTTTGGATGGGGCAGATGTGGTATAAGGTTGTGTGGCAGCGTCTTTTGTGCCGAGGGCGTAGTGCATCTCTCCGCCGGACGCTTTCCCCGTAGCGGTCACCAGCGGTTTTTCCGCCCCGTCGTAAGTAGAGCGAGTAGTTGCCCAGATCCGTGCCGGAGAGGGAGTAGCCGGAGAATGACACGGTCTTGTCTTCGCCCTCGTTCGCCTCCGCAAAAGCCGCGCCGCCCGTCGTATACCTTTGTTGGAAACGTACAGACAGACTTCGGATTGACCGTCAGCTTGACCGTGTAAAGTTCGTTTGCGCCGCACCAGCCGGAATGGCAAAACAGTAGTGCAGTAGCATCCGGACTTTTCACATGGTCGCTTCCGTCATTATATGCAACCGTACCAACCGTCTTCCCCATCGGCGGTGTCAAGAAAAGCACGATATCAGTTCCGGCAGCATAATACGAAGTCGTCCAAAATGCCTTAACGAAACCGGCTTTCAGGATCAGCTCGTCAGGGATGACCTTAACCGAATGACATTACACACTTTCTTAACAGGATCAAAGACAGGACAGCAGTCAGGACATCTGCTGCCGGCTGGGCAAGCAGTATCCCACAAAGCCCGAACGCGGAAGAGAAAACATACAGCAATATGGCAAAGATGACGCCCTGCCGGGATATCGAAATGGCAAATGCCCCTCCTGCCTGTCCAACAGACTGAAAGATGCACGAGGACACCAGGCAGATCACCATGAACACCAGGCTGGATGACATATATCTCAGAGCCTGTGTTCCCCTGGCAAGTACATCTTCCGAAGCGGACATGATGCGCAGGAACACCGGCGCGCCGAAAAACAGCAGCGCCGTGAAGGCAAGGGCCAGGCATATTTCAAACAGAAATGCAAAGCGTATGATCTCGCGAAGCCGCTTCCTGTTATTGCTGCCGTGGCTGTAGCCTATGATGGGCTGACCGCCGTACGCAAAGCCCATCAGAACCATGGTCGCGACCATGAGCACCTTGGAGGCGATACCGTAACCGGCGATGCTCTTGCTACCATAGGAAGTCAGGGCCCGGTTGGTCAGCATCACCGCCAGGGATTGTGCAAGGTTTGTCACGCATGCGGGAACGCCGATTCTGAGGATCTCAAAAAGGTCGGCGCTGCTCAGCCGGAGATAGCTAGGCTGCAGGACAACGATCTCCGCCTTGTGCGTCATCATCCAGACAAAGTACAGCGTTTTAATCAGGTACGCCAGAAAGGTGGCCAGGGCGGCGCCGCCCGCCCCGAGCTTCAACCCGAAGATCATCAGAGGATCCAGGATGATGTTGGACACAGAGCCGAGCACACTGCCGATAAACACCTCCCTGACCTTTCCCTCCGAACGCAGTATGTTTACCGGCACAAAGCAGAAGACCACAAAGGGTGCTGCCGCACAGATCCAGCCCAGGTATGCCGATGCGTGGACAAGGGTGCCCTCATCCGCGCCGAGAAGCCGGAGCAGCGGCTCTTTGGCCAGCAGCAAAACAAGGCCAGTAACCAGACCGCAGGAGAGCGCCGACCAGGCGCTCAGGGCGCTCATCTGTCTGGCATGTTCCCTTTTCTGCCCGCCCAGCAGCCTGGAAACCGCGGAACTGCCGCCAAGGCCAAAGATATCTCCCAGGGCGATCAGCATAGTGAAGACCGGAGTGCAGAGAGAGGCCCCCGCGATCAGCTCCGTCTTGCCCGTCAGCGAGATGAAATAGATGTCAACAAGGTTGTAGATCAGGGAGATCACCATCCCCGCCACCACGGGCAGGGACATCTTCAGATAGGATTCCGGAACCGGCGCCCCGGCAAGATAGTCCTTGCTCTGCCTGTCTGCCATATTCTTGCCTCCAATGTGACGATTCTGTCACAGACCAGTAAGGAATAAATCATGTTTATCGGCGAATCGTATTCTCTCCGTCTGCAAGCGCTTCCAACGTCTCTATCAGAAGGGCCGAGAAGCGCTCAATGAGTCCGGCTGAATAGAGCTTGGCATCATAAACGATGCAATAAGAAATGGGGGCATCCTCATTACCTCTGTCGAAGGGGACGATCTGCATCCTGGTATAGTTGCCGATCCGTTTATCAAAGGCACGGAATACCTGCCCCACCCCTTCCGGCAGCGCTTTTTCAAGGTCAAACCCTGTTTCATAGATCACATCAATCCGGCTTTTTCTGCCCGGGATCACCCCGCTGTTCCCAAGGGAACACTCACTGTAGCGCAGCCCCAGTTCACCCTGCCGCTGAATCTCCTTCAGCAAAAGATCCCATGTCGGAAACTGCTCCAGGTCCACCGCTACCGGCAGGGAGGACAGCGTCATCCCCATCAGCTCCTCTTTCCATTTTTCATCGCGCCCGTTGTGGTACCAGCACACCGACACTTTGGAGTAATTCTCGAATCTGGCGAGCGTCACCAGAGTCGCCGCCACAAACAGCTGATTCATATTCGTGTGAAGCCGTTCGCGCTCTTGCGCAAACTTCCTGTAAACGGAGACGGTCTGCGAGTTGTATTCCCCGTATCCCGTACTCCTTGACGAGAGATCCGGACGAGGATTGCACAGATAATCTTCCCTGTCAAACATCTTCCTCAGAAGCAGCACATCCGACGTGCTCTCCAGCTCCACCCGCCTCTTATTGGCCTGTTCAAGATAGTAGTAATAATAATCCTCGCCCAGTTCCTCTCCCTGATAGGCCAGGCAAAGATTCTTCATAAAGTTGATCATCATCATTCCGTCCGTGATGATGTGATTCATATCCAGCAGCAGGATGACCTGCTCCTTCGTCGTATAGATCCGGCACCGGCAGAACAGCTCACCGTTCAGATGGAAGGGCTGTATAAACTGCGTTGTGATCTCATCCGTATACTCTTCGATGGCAATGATCTCCACCTGCACGGACCGGTCCGGCTCATACCGCCATACAACCTCCCCGTCATGATTGAAAGCGAGAACCGAATGAAAGACTGCATAATGAGCAAAAACCATCTCCAGCGCGTTTTTCAGTTTTCCGGCGTCTATTTTATCCTTTCGGAACTTCACTCCGACAAAATTGCTCTCACTGGTCTTCCGTGGATCATACAGCTGCGCGTCATAAAAAAAGATCTGAAACGGCGTCGGATATTGATCCCTTGTAAGCGCCACGCGATTGAGGCTGCCCAGATCCAGAATCCCCTTCTCCTGAAGCTGACGGCAGATCCGCGCCGGCGTACGGCCGATGTACACATCCCTGTATTCCACCTGCAGATCCTCCAGCCGGCCCGCCAGCACCGCCACCGTGACTGAATCCCCGCCGAGTTCGAAAAAGTCGTCGTCAATCCCCACACGCTCTACTTCAAGGATCTCTTCGAAGGCCCTGCAGACGGTCTCTTCCTCCGGCGTGCACGGCGCAGCAT
>CAMORF010000285.1 GCA_946623485.1 uncultured Clostridia bacterium | reverse complement strand
GATCAGTATCTACATCCGCCTCAAATCCATCCGGCAGTTCCTCGCCGAATACGGTAAAGGTGGAGGTGTCAAATACATGCAGCGTGCCGTCTTCCAGTTCAGCCTGTACTGCTTCGATCTCTTCCGCGGTACCCTCAGCAGCGACATCCTCGTTCAGCTCGGTCAGCTGTACGGAACCGGTTGCGATCGTTCCGGTGTAGTCTGCCGGAATCTCTTCGCCATACGCAGCTGCGGTGATCGCTTCTACGAAGTACGGAGTCCAGTCGATCTTAGAGGAGACGATGTATGTGTTCGGAGCAGCGTCAATGGTAGATCCATTGTAGGAGATATCCGGAACGCCGGCCGCCTCGCAGGCTGTCGGAGCGCCCATGGAATCAGCGTGCTGGGAGATCAGGACGCACCCATCCTCGATCAGCGTATTCGCGCCTTCCTTCTCAGCGGTCTCATCATACCAGGATCCCGTGAAGGTAACTTCCATCGTCGCGCTCGGGCACTCATGCCGGGCACCCAGGAAGAATGACGTAAATCCGGAGATCACCTCTGCATAGGTAAATGCGCCGACATATCCGATCTTCGCTTCGTCTTCGGTGATCTCACCGTTTTCAATCATCTCATTCAGCTTCATGCCTGCGGCAACGCCCGCCAGGAATCTGCCTTCATAGATGGACGCAAATGCGTTGTGGTAGTTGGGAAGGCCTTCCGTATGTGCCTTGGTTCCGGTTGCATGACAGAACTCCACTTCAGGAGCTTCCAGCGCAGCCTGGATCAGATAGTCCTCATGGCCAAAGCTGTCACCGAATACGAAGCCGCAGCCCTGGTCCGCCATGTCCATGGCCTCTTCGTAGCATTCCTGCCCTTCCGGCACATTGGTCTTCAGTACGATCTGGTCCTCGCTCATCCCGAGGATCTCAGCCGCTTCCTTCGCCGCGTTAATGAAATTCAGGTCATAGGTCGAGTTTTCGTCATGCAGGAAGATAAACCCTGCCTTGAAGTCTTCCGGGATCACAGCAGCTTCTTCCGTTTCAGCAGCAAAAGCAGCTCCGGAAAGTGATACGGTCATCAGTGCACTCAGTGTCAATGCTATGAATTTTTTCATACACGCTTCCTCCTTATGCATACGCATGCATCAGCAATCAATGATGACTACAGAATCAAAAGATCATGACGACTACAGAATCAGTATATCAATGAACGTTTCAGGTGTCAACAAGCCCGTCCCATGTCCAGTCTTTCCTTTTCATCATTTGTAACAATCAATAGCATCGAATCAAAGGGAATTATATCAATATGTGACAAACAAAAATGGCAGATGCCGCCATATATCGCTGCAATCTGCCATTTTTTCCGGTATCAGTTTTTTTGTAAGGTCAATCCGCAGAAATCTTTCCGTTTTGTAACCATTCAGCGCTCCCTGTCAGCTTCAGCACTCCCTGCGGTCTTGTCAAATATTCTGTCAGGTTTTTCACATTTTCATTTTCTCAGGAGCGTTTTTACCGGAAATCCTTTTCGAGCAGGATGACTCGGTCTTCGCTGTCGTAACGTTTCTTCGCGGAACCGATTCTGCGGAAAAATGTATTCGCGTGTTTCATCGCGCGGTCCATCAGTTCGATCACGTTGGTCACAGACACCGCCTCGCCGGTCTGTTTTGCCGCCTCAATCATATCCCGGCAGGCCTGCGCCGCCTTCTCGCTCAAGGCGAAATCCTTGCTGTCCGCGTAAATCCGCCCAAAGCTTACCAGGTCCTCTCCCGTATACTCCGGGATATAAATCTGCGCTGTAAACTTCATGGTAAAGCGCGGATGGCGCATTAAAAGCTCATGGATATAGCGCTGCTCATCCTCCAGAATCATGATCATCCCGTCTGTCCTGAATTCCATGGCAGTCGTCAGCTGGTCCACGATCGCGTCATCGAGGTCGCCGGCTTCTTCCACAATCAGCACGCCGCCGGCAATCTTGGCAATGGTCGCGGCAATGTCCTTCCGGTTCAGGTCCGCCGCATAGATGCGTGCCATTTTAACCGAATGGGTACCCTTATCTTCCGCGATTGCCTTTGCGATTCCGGTCGCGATCGTTGTCTTGCCGCATCCATGCGCGCCGAGGATCAGAATGTTGCCGCTTCGGCTCGTGCGGTCATCTTTTCTGTTCTCCGCCTGCCAGATGGCTGCCGCGATCTGTTCCTCCAGGTTTCCAATGGAAGTAAAGCCCATGAACAGATCCCTCTGGTTTTCTTTCAGGCGCGGCCTTCCGGTAAGCACCTCCGGTTCCGGCTCGCTCTTGGGCACTTCCCTGGTCACCTGCTCTCCGATTCTCCCGCTTCTGGCAAATGCAGCCTCCCCGTAGCTTTCCTCGGAAGCAGCCATCACGCCTTCCGTTTCCGGGCCGCGGACATCCTGTCCATCCCTGCCCTGACGGACAGGTCCCGGCTGCCCCGCCGGATCCGGTGCCTGCATATCCGTACCGTTTGCATACCAGGCTCCCGGCACGCCTTCCCGGCCTGACATGCCCGCAGCCGACTCGCCCGCATGCCCGGTTCCCGGCACAGCTTCCCGGCCTGGCATGCCTGCAGCCGGCTCGCCCGCATATCCGGCTCCCAGGACAGCCGCGACTCCGGCACCCAGGGCAGCTGCCGCATATCCGGCTCCCGCTGAACCCTGTTGATCCGGCCTGCCCGCATCTGCGCCATCGGCCTGCCCGGCGCCCGGCATTCCTTCCCGGCCCGGCATGCCCGGATTCGGGCTTGCGCCCTGTCTCATCCCCGGCGCGCCTGCAATCCGGATATCCTCTTCCTCCTCATAGAGGCCTGAGGCAGCTCCAAGTTCCGCCTCGGCCATATCTGCCGCTTTCTCTGCGGCCTGCGAAGCATTCCTCGCCGCTTCTTCCGCCGCCGCATTGTCCGACAGGTAAACCTCATGCAGCTTCCGAATCTCCTCCACCGGAAGCCTGCGTGTCTTTGCCTCCGCAATCTCCTTGGTATATTCTACCTTGGGCGCACTCATAAACGCTGCCGCAACCGCAGCAGCCACCGTCTCCGGTTCCCCGGATGCCGCCTCTGCGTTCAGGGCATCCTGCGCCGCAGCAATCTCCATGGCAGGGATTTCCGCAGTCTGTCTTGCTTCGTGGACGTCGTCCCTCAGAAAACGGGGGATCTCCGGATCCTGGCTGTCATCCGTCTCAGCACCATCCTTCATCGCACCCGCAACATCTGATGAGGCAGGCCCATCCGCTGCGCTTTGGGCATAACTGGAAGCTGCCTGTGCCTGCGCCTGCTGCTGTGCAGTCATCTGCGCTTCTTCGTCCGCCGACATCACAAAACCGCCGGCCACCTTGCGAATCCGGTCTCCGCCGTCTCCCATGGAAAGCAGAATATCGTCAATCGTCAGCCTGCCCGCCTTGCGCTTCTGAGATGCTTCAGACATTGGAACACGGAAAGTCAAATCAGTGCCTCTGGCGGCAACTGCATTTTCCTGATCCTCCTTCGACTGTTCGATCGCCTCATCCAGGATCGCCTCATCAGCTCCGATCATGTCCTTCGGGCCAACTCCCGAAACGATCTCCCGCATATTCCGAACCATATCCTGCTGCAGCTGTTCCGGGGAAACCGGTTCCTCCGCATCCTCCTGCAGCTCCTCCGCCTGGGCGGTCTGAATTCCATTCGCCTGCGGCTGCTCCGCAGAGGCAG
>CAMORF010000284.1 GCA_946623485.1 uncultured Clostridia bacterium | reverse complement strand
GTGATGATCCTGTGAAGACTCACCACGACTAAGTTGAAGTGTGTCTTCGGCGTTTTTGGCGAAGGCACACTTTGTTGCGTATATAGAAGGTTTATAATAACCGGAGGAGAGACGATGAAAATTGTTATGTTAGGAGCGCCAGGCGCAGGAAAGGGAACACAGGCCAGGCTGATCTCCGAGAAGTATGGGATCCCTCAGATTTCAACCGGCGACATCTTCCGTGCAAACATCCGCGAGAATACAGAACTGGGGCAGCGTGCCAAATCTTATATGGACCAGGGACTTCTGGTTCCGGATGAGGTGACATGTGACCTGGTTGTTGACCGGATTCGCCGTGAGGACTGCGCGAACGGATATATCCTGGACGGCTTCCCCCGTACGATCCCCCAGGCGATGGCATTAACCAGGTCGCTTGAGGCACAGGGAACAAAGATCGATTACGCGATCGATGTAGAGGTTCCGGATGACAATATTGTTCAGCGTATGAGCGGCAGGCGTGCATGTCCGAAATGCGGGGCAACCTTCCATATCCGGTATAAGATGCCCGCGCAGGAGGGGATCTGTGATTTCTGCGGCACGGCACTGATCCAGAGAGAAGACGATCATGCTGAGACAGTGCAGAAGCGGCTTGATGTTTATCATTCCCAGACGCAGCCTCTGATCGAGTATTACAAGGAGATGGGTGTCCTGCATTCGGTAGATGGAACCAGGAATATGGATACGGTATTTAACAGTATCTGCGAAGCACTGAATGAATCGTAAGGACATACTATGGCTGTTACAGTTAAGACAAAAAGAGAGATCGAACTGATGCGGGAGTCGAATCACCGTCTGGAAAAGGTATTCGACGCCTTGGAGAAAATGATCAGGCCGGGGATATCGACCTGGGAGATTGACCAGGCAGCGAGGCGCCTGATCAAAGAACAGGGAGGGGTTCCGAACTTCCTGAACTATGATGGGTTTCCGGGAGCCGTCTGTACTTCCGTGAATGAAGAGGTGGTACATGGCATCCCGAAGCGGGACAGAATTCTGAAAGAAGGGGACATCATCTCCCTGGATTGCGGACTGATCCTGAACGGATACCATTCCGATGCCGCCAGGACATACCCGGTGGGAGAGATCGCGGAATCCGAAAAGAAGCTGATTGAAGTCACGAAGGCTTCCTTTTTCGAGGGAATCAAATATGCCCGGGCCGGTCATCATCTTCATGAGATCGGGAATGCGATCGGAGACTATTGTGAGAGCCGGGGCTATGGCGTCGTAAGGGATCTGGTAGGACATGGAATCGGCAGGGAGATGCATGAGGATCCACAAATCCCGAATTACAGGATGAAATCCAGAGGGTTGCGCCTTGTTGCCGGCATGACGCTTGCGATTGAACCGATGATCTGCGAAGGCACCTGGGAAGTAGACTGGATGGATGATAACTGGACAGTCGTCACAAAGGACCGCAAGCCCGCAGCTCATTATGAGAACACGATCCTGATTACTGATGGCGAACCTGAGATTCTGTCCAGGACACATGATTGATCGCGAGGATAATATGAATCAGCTGGCAGTGTCTCTTGCGGGACATGATAAGGGCAGGCTATACGGGATTGCCGGAGAATCCGGCGGGGTGGTCTTTCTTGCGGACGGAAGATTGAAGCTCCTTGCCCATCCCAAGCAGAAAAACCAAAAGCATGTACGGAGGATTACAAACCTTCCGAAGGTAATTGAAGAAGCGCTTCAGGAAGTGAAGCAGGACAGTGATCTTGTGCATGTGCTGAGACTGTATCAGGCCATCCGGAAGGAGGGGCATGAAGAGAATGAGGAAGGAAATGAGGTGAAGAGATGTCCAAGTCAGATGTAATCGAGGTAGAGGGTAAAGTTCTTGAGAAGCTTCCGAACGCGATGTTCCGCGTTGAGCTGCAGAATAAGCATGTGGTCCTCGCGCATATCAGTGGCAAGCTGCGCATGAATTTTATCCGGATTCTTCCCGGTGACAAGGTTACGATCGAGCTGTCTCCGTATGACCTTGACAAGGGCAGGATCATCTGGCGTGATAAATGATTGAACGCGAAGGTACAGGTTTCCTGTGCTGTCTCTCTGCGCGGCCTGGCCTGAGCGCACCGATGATGGAATGATAAGCGTATGAAAGGGATGATTGGAAAAGCGGTCTTCTTTGGCGTGGTTCTTGCACTGCTGCTTGGCATGAGCGCATATGCGCAGGACTATACAAAGAAGGGCACGTTCCGCTGGGAAGTCAGGAACGGGCTGTATTACGCCGTAGATGCGAAAACGGGAGAACTGATCCGGAATTGTAAGGTAGGGAAATGCTATGTGGATCAGAACGGAACCCGCTGCCTGAATCAATTTGTGAACGGGATCTACTACAACCCGAAGGGGTATGCCCAAAAAAAGTTTAAGGGCGGGTGGATCAAGACCGGTGACAAGGTGTATTATTTTTATAACAGGAAGATGCTCACCGGCTTCCAGCAGATCGGCTCAAAGTATTATTTCTTCAGCGATTCCGGGGAGAGGCTCAGCGGCTTATATTTCGCGGCCGGCAGCTACCGTTATTTTCAGGAGGACGGAGCGCAGGTTGTGAAGAAGGGCTGGAAGACCTTCAGCCAAAAGCGGTATTACCTGTCCGAAAACGGCATCATCAAAGAGGGATTCTTTACAGTAAAGCAAAAGCAGTATTACCAGACTGTCGTGACAGGCATTGTCACGGGAGAGCAGGTCATTGACGGAAAGAAATATTACTTCCAGTCAAGCGGGGTCTATGATGAATCCATGACCCAGCACATGCGGGAAGCAGGCGCCCTTGGCAATCCGTCAGACATCCTGTTTTTCACAAAGTTTGAATCCGGCAATGCCGGCTATGCCCAGACCGGCGGGGATGGCGGGAAGGCATGCGGGAAATACCAGTTTGATTACCGCTATGCGCTGATCCCGTTTCTGAATTACTGCTATGATGCTGACCCTGTTTTTTACGAAGGATTCAAGGATTTCCTGAAATATAAAAAGGGAAGTTCCAAGCTGATCGGCAACCACAAGCTTTATGAAGCGTGGCGTGACATCTATAACGCGGATGCCGGAAAGTTTTCCTCGATGCAGGATCAGTATGCGCTGGAGGCGTACTACAAGCCGGCGGAAACCATGCTGGCGCAGCAGGGAATCCACATGGATTCCAGGCCATATGTCATCCGCGGCGCTGTGTTCAGCTATGCCATCCAGGAAGGAACCTCGGTTGCTGCGCAGGCAGTGGTGGCTGCAGGGCTGAATGACACGGTTCCGAATCAGGAATTCCTGGAGAAGCTGTATGATTACCGCTGGAAGGATCCGAAGGGCTGGGGGAAGAAACCTGCATTCAATTACCGTTACACGCAGGAAAAACAGCTTGCGCTGAGCCTTCTTCCGGCGGCAGAACAGGCACCTTCCACGCCCACTTCAACTGCGTTGACTGCAACAGGGATGCCGTGAGGCTGCATTTGGTTTCAGGATTTATGCAGTCGTGAGTCGGATTTGCCGGAAGCAAATAGTCGTTATCGAGGATCTGAACGGACGATTTTATATTGGGAACGGACGCCGGACACCGGTGCCATGAAGACAACAGAAACCGAAAGGCGAAGGAAGGGGAAACTGACATGAGGCTGGTTACAAGAAGCGATTTTGACGGACTGGTGTGCGCGATGATCCTGAAGGAGATGGGGATGATCGATGAGAT
>CAMORF010000283.1 GCA_946623485.1 uncultured Clostridia bacterium | reverse complement strand
GGCAGCACCGGAAGCGGCAGTACCAGGCGGCCAGGCAGCACCAGATGAAGCGGCAATACCAGGCGGCCAGGCAGCACCGGAAGCGGCAGCATCAGGCGGCCAGGCAGTATCAGATGAAGCAGCAGAGCCATTGACTCAGCCGACTTCTCAGGCGGTGGCTTCTCAGGAGGCGGCGCCTTCGGGCCAGGCAGTATCGGAAACAGAGATTCCGGACATCCCCTACGATCTGATGACGATAGAACAGCTTCAGGCAGTGATTCTGTCCAAGCTGGCGAAAAATGGCCCGGTGACAGATCAGATGCGCCGGGATGTAGCGGAAAACGTCTGGCACAATTCTCTGGTAAACTGGGCGAACAGTTTCTGACGGGAAATCAAAAATAGAACAGCTTTTACAGTCTGAGGCAGACAGGAAAACAGACAGGAAAACAGACAGGAAAACAGACAGGAAAGCAGACAGGAAAACAGACAGGAAAACAGACCGAAAAAACAGGCAGGCAAAAGGAGGCAGGGATGACATTTGAGACGGTTTTGGGCAAGGCAAGGGAGATGGCTGCAAAGGCGGATATTTCCGGAATTGACTTTTTAGCCGTACAGATCAATATCCAGGGCGAACAGACAGGAGTATTTTATGTCGAGGTCAAGGACGGCAGGATCAGTGTAGAGCCTTATGAGTATTATGACAGGCAATGCCGGATCATGATCAGCGGAGAGGATTTTGAGGGACTTCTTCGCGGAACTCTGGATCCTGGGAAAGCATATGATGAGGGCAGGCTGCAGGTAGAAGGCGATCTGGGCAAGGCACTGACATTTGCGGAGCTGGTTCAGAATCAAGTGAAAGGGTAACAGATGAAAGGGTAACAGTTTAAGATGAAAAAAGAAACAGTGATCAAAATCGCGGCAGGAGCTGCGGCAGGGGCGGCTGCGGGGGCAGCGGGACTAACCATAGGGATTGGCTCGGTAATGCTGTACGACAGGACGATTCCCCGTCCAAAGGGAACCAGTGAGGATATTATCAAGGAGTTTGCAGACCCGGAAAAGATGGCAGGATATGCTGTCGCCATGGCACCAGTGGGAGAATGGATGGAGAAACAGGCACTGGAGGATGTGTATATCCGGTCCATCGACGGCCTGCTTCTGCATGCATATTATCTGCCGGCTGAAGAGCCCTCCGGAAGGCTGCTGATGCTGCACCATGGCTTTACCAGCAATGCCATGGATAATTCCACACATGCGATGTTCTTTCATAACCAGGGATATGAGGTTCTGCTGCTCGATGCGCGGGCGCATGGAAAGAGTGAAGGAGAGTATGTGGGCTTTGGCATCCTGGACCGGTATGACACGCTGGAGTGGGTCAGATACAGCCGGGAACGGTTTGGCGAGGAGGTTAAGATCGTATTGCATGGAACCTCCATGGGCGCTGCCACGGTATTGATGGCGCTGGGAATTCCTGAGATTCAGGATACAGTATCCGCGGTGATTGCGGACTGTGCTTATACTTCCCCGTATGACATTTTCGCCCATGTGATTGAGAAGAATTATCATCTGCCTTCCGCCGCGATTCTGAAAGCAACGGAGATTCGCGCCAAAGCTGCGGCCGGGTATGGCTTCAGCGACTATTCTACACTGGAAGCACTGAAGGACAACCAGGTTCCGGTTCTGCTGATTCATGGAAAGGAGGATAAATTTGTTCCTACATGGATGAGCGAGAAGAACTATGAAGTGTGTCCATCCAAAAAGAGACTGCTGCTCGTGGACAACGCCGGGCACGGCTCCAGTGTATTTGAGAACCAGGAGTTATACGAAAAGACAGAGCTGGAATTTCTGGCGGAAATGGTTCCTTGAAGCATACAGGCATCATTGACCCAGGCACCATTGAAGCAGACATCGCTGAAACAGACATCAGGGACAGTGGTACGACAAGCAAGGATACAGCGAAAGAAATGAAAGAAACAGGAAACACCGGATTCATGAGGAGTAACAAGCTATGAAGGAATTGAATCTGAATGGGGCTGTCGTGCAGGCTTATCCGCTGACGGCGGCACAGCGTATCCATTATTACACGGTTTCTGCCTGCCACAGGGAGGAACTGCTGAACATTGCTACCGGCTTCTATATCCAATATGATGCAATAGACTTTGATACACTCAGGGAATGTATCTATGACGGATATCGGAAATTCGAGTCCATGCGTCTCAGGCTCGCCCCTGATGAAGAGGGGAATCTGTACCAGTTCCTGGTGCCTACCGAAGACCGGGAAATCCGGATCGTGGACTTTTCCAACTGGCGTGAGGAAGATGCTCATGAGGAGATGAAGCGTTGGAGCCGCATCCCGCTGCATATGGATGGAAGCCCTATGAATGAAATCGTCATGGTCAGGCTTCCGGATTACTATAACGGGGTCTACATGAAGGTTCATCATATGACCATGGACTCTTCAGCCATTATCAGCTTCTACAGCTACGTGCTTAACCTGTATTGCTATAAAAAGTTTGAAAATGTCCAGCCGCCCCGGCTTCCGAAGAGCTACCTGGATCAACTGAAGCTGGATCTTGCGTATGACCAGGACAGCCCCGCCAAAAAGCGCGACCGTGAGTTCTGGATGGAAAAGCTGAATGAACCGGAGCCGATCTATACGCCGTTCAGTTCACGGAACCGTCTGCTGGAGCTGCGGGAGCAGATGCAGAACCAAAGCCTGCGCGCCTGCTACGCTACGGGAGACATAGAGGCTGACATCAAAGTCTATGAGCTGGAAGATGCGCCGTCAAAAGCGCTGCTTGCGTTCAGCCAGGAATATAAGGTTCCGATTGCTGTGATCCTGCTGCTGGGCCTGCGCACGACGTTCTCGCATTTTGCCGGCGGAGAGAAGGACGTGAGCGTGAAAAATGCCGTGGCCAGGCGTGGAACCCTCCTGGAAAGCCAGTCAGGAGGCACCCGGATTCATTTCTGGCCGCTGCGCAGCGTCATTGAACCGGAAACAACGTTCCTGGATGCACTGAAGATCATCCGGCAGAAGGAAAATGCGCTTCTGCGCCATGCCAATTACGATTCCGTGCGGTATATGGGGGAGACGGCAGCCGCCTATCAGATCCCGCAGGGAACCGGTTATGAATGCACCACGCTGACTTATCAGCCCATGTCATTTGCGTCCCTGAAGGAGCAGCAGATACCGGACATGAACTATAAGAGCATGTGGTACTCTAATGGTGTGGCGATGCAGCACATCTACATCACAGTCATGCACAGGCCTACGGACAATGGCTTCAGCTTTCACTTTGAATACGAGAAGAACTCCGTTTCCCTGCATGAGATCGAGGAATTGTATTACTATCTGTGCCGTGCTATCTTCCGCGGGATTGAAGATCCTTCAAGAACAATCGGCGAGATACTGGACTGGATGTGAATCGTTACCGTTTTTTGCAAGATGAAAACCAGGAGGAAAAACGATGCTGGAAAAAATCAGGGATATCATGACCCGTTACGTGGAGGTGGCTCCGGAAGAGATTCGGGAGGATTCCCGCCTGGCCGAGGATCTGGCGCTCACATCCTTTGCGGTCATGAGTATGATGGGAGACTTTGAAGAAGAGTTTGGGATTACCGTTGACGAGAGCGAGCTGACCGATATCTATACTGTGAAGGATATTATGGACTACCTGGAGAAGAAACAGGCCGGGTGATCTGCAGGCAGGTGCCGCCGGTTCGGCCGGCGGCATGGAATG
>CAMORF010000282.1 GCA_946623485.1 uncultured Clostridia bacterium | reverse complement strand
AGCGGCCTGTGCCTGCTGATTCTGATCTGCCATCTGGCTCCTTTCTGTGAAACGGAGAACCGTCCCCCGTTTCACTTACGCTACGGAATGCTCGACCTTAATGATGTCGTAATGGATCGCGCCTTCCGGTGTATCTACGACTACGGATTCGCCTGCTTTTCTGCGCATTAAGGCCATCCCGACCGGTGATTCGTTGGAAATGCGTCCTTTGAGGCTGTTTGCCTCAGATGCCCCGACAATATCGATATCCATATCGAAATCTGTTCCGGCCTCACGGATCGTCACGCGGCTTCCGATATTGATAGAGCCGTCATCCGGATGCTCTTCCATTACGATGGAATTCTTCAGGATCTCTTCGATCTCCACAATGCGGGCTTCAATATCCCTCTGCTCGTCGAGTGCGGCATCATACTCCGCGTTCTCACTCAGGTCTCCCTGCGCCCTTGCTTCCTTAATCTTCTCCGCAATCTCTTTTCTGGCATTGACCTTGAGATCCTCCAGCTCACTCTGAAGTTTTTCATATCCTGACTGTGTCAGGAGGCGCTTTCCTTCTTCCATGTGAATCCCCTTCTCTCTAAACTGTTTTCTCTATAAACATAAACCTTGATCGCCGGCCAAGGCGCTGGCGATCAACCCTCCTTTGGCAGATACGCCGATTCGAGGTTATGCGAACTTATACCTATATCCAGATAAAAATCTGCCGGCGAAAAGCTCAAAAGATAGATATCTTTTACAGACATCCCCTATATTACATATCCCTTTATATTTACGCTAATGCAAGATTATAGGTTATGGATTTAGCAAAGTCAATAAATTTCTAAGTTCTTCCAGCGTTGTGATCTGGTTGGAAAATGCACGCAGCTTTGCGGAATGCGGGCATCCTGCGGTATACCACGCGACATGCTTGCGCATCTTCCGAATACCGGCATATTCGCCGTCAAGTTCTACTGTCATCTGCGCGTGGCGCAGGATGATTTCCTTCCGTTCGCTGATGTCCGGCTTTCCGGTGCCGTGCAAAATCTGCCGGAAAATCCAAGGATTTCCTTCAGCGGCACGCCCGATCATGACGCCATCACATCCCGTCATCTCAAGCATCGCCAGCGCGCTTTGCCGATCCTTCACATCCCCATTTCCGATCACCGGAATCCGAACAGCCTCCTTCACCTGGCGGATAATGTCCCAGTCGGCCTTTCCCGAATAATACTGCTCTCTCGTCCGCCCATGTACCGCAATCGCGGCTGCGCCTGCATCCTCCAGCCGCTTCGCAAGCTCGACCGCATTGACCTCCCGGTCATTGAACCCTTTCCGGATCTTAACGGTCATCGGTTTATGGATCTTCTTCACGCATGCGCGGACAATCCTTGCTGCCAGCTCCGGTTCACGCATCAGCGCGCTTCCTTCACCGTTCTTCACGACTTTTGGAACAGGGCAGCCCATGTTGAAGTCCAGGATGTCGAAAGGCCGCTCCTCAATCTGGAGCGCAATTTCGGAAACAATCTCAGGATCCGAGCCAAACAGCTGCAGGCTGACGGGGCTCTCCTCAGGCGTCGTACGCATCAGTTCCTCTGTGTTTTTGTTCCGGTATAATATGGCCTTGGCGGAGATCATCTCCATAACGGTCAGGCCGGCGCCCATTTCCCGGCACAGCAGACGAAATGGCAGGTCGCTCACGCCTGCCATCGGTGCCAGGATTAGGTTGTTTGGTAGCTCTACACTGCCGATTCTCAATTTCTGCCTGCTCCTTATAAACAGATTCCAGATTCAAATTACAACTTCAGATTCCAGATTCAGATGCCAACTTCAGCCGCAATCCCGCCAGGTGCAATTGCTTCAGCTGCAGCTATTGCAGCTGTCAATATTCCAGCTGCCATTCCTCAAGGTCCAGGCTCTCGTGCAGGAACACTGCCCTGTAATATAGCTCCAGGCCGTTCAGCATATCCCGCCTCGTCCTCTGGATTTCCTTTACCTCAAGGGCAGCACCGATCTCATCGTAATTGTAATCGGAGTCCTTTGCCTGGGTGCGGATCTGCAGGTGTCCTTCCTGATCAAACACGAACAGGATGATCCCGCCGATATCCTCGGTAAACAGGACGCAGATGATATGCAGCTGATCTTTTACGTCTCCGGGAATCTGACTGAAGGAGCCATTGAAATAATACTTCTGTTCATACGCACTGGCCGCGCACAGCACGACCTCACCGTTCTGCTGCATCTTTCCTCTTCTCCGATTCACAAAAGCTTCATGACAATTGTTCCGGCATGGTTCAGGCAATACGAATGTTGGACTGTTACTCGATCTGACCGGTTTTTGCGGCAGCACCTTATACATATCCGTAGATCCCGCGCACAGATACCTCTCCGGAAGTCACCTCCCGGATTGTCTGATCCTCCAGCTCCACAAGCAGGGCGCCATGTTCGTTGATCCCCCGGGCAATCCCTGTATACGCTCCCTTCGGATCCAGCACACGCACCGGGCGTCCCTGATTCATGCATGCGTCATTGTACGCCTCCCTCAGCTCCGACAGATTTCCGCTGCTTTCAAATACGCCATACAGCTGCTCAAATTCCTCCATCACCCTCGCAATCAGCTCTGCCCGGTTTACGTCTTTTCCGGTTTCCAGCTTCAGGCTGGTAGCGATGGACCTGATCTCCTCCGGAAACCAGGTGAGGTTGGCATTGATTCCCACACCGATCACGATATAATGAACCGCGTCAATTTCCGCACTCATTTCCGTCAGGATGCCGCACAGCTTCTTTCCTTTCACCACCACATCGTTGGGCCATTTGATCCCGGCACCGATCCTATATAAGGAATTGATGGCATGTGCGACCGCAAGCCCCATAACCAGCGTGACCTGGGAGATCAGTTCAGGCGCCAGCTTCGGCCTGAGGATCAGGGAAAATGCAATTGCTTCCTTCGGCGGTGTGACCCAGTGCCGTCCGGATCTTCCTTTTCCCGCTGTCTGCTCGTCGGCAATGATCAGCGTGCCGTCCCTCGCACCGGCCGTACCACTCCCCTGCAAGCCACCGTGATCCACGCCATACATTGCGGCAGCTATACCGGCTCTGCTTTGCTCTGTGCCGTCCCCGGTAGAAGCCGCTCCGCCTCCCGGCGGCCACTCTCCCTCCGCAATCCGTTTGGCATACTGGTTGGTGGAGTCGATGGTTGCAAAATACCGGATTTCTCTCCCCATCCGTTTTGTGTGCAGCCTGCTCCCAACCTCGCGGGACGCAATCGTATCCGGAACCCCGACCAGACGATAGCCCTTTTTGTTCGCCGCCTCAATGGCATACCCTTCCTCCTGGAGCGCACGGATGTGTTTCCATACCGCTGTCCGGGAAACGCCGATCTTTTCACTCAATTCCTGGCCCGAGACAGCTCCGCTGCTCTCGCGCAAAGCCCTGAGAATCTCATTTTTACTGTCCATCAAAGATGTACCTTCCAGTTTCCTTTTTCTGCGTCTCCACATCAGGCGGAGGCGTACCATGCACTATGTCCAGTTCAAGTACGCAAGGAGCCCAAAGCAGACACAGCCAACAGCAAACAAGCCTATCGCCTGAAGCCAGGATCTTACTATAATCCCCCGGATCGCAAGCGCATAATTCATGAGCCCGCCTATGACGGCAATCGTCCCAGGCACAATCAGGCTTCGGTTGATATCCAACGCAAAGATCAGGCACAAGAAAAGGATAACCGCAGCGCCAGTCAGGCTGATCCCTTCCACCATATGCCGGCTCTTCAGCTTCTTCC
>CAMORF010000281.1 GCA_946623485.1 uncultured Clostridia bacterium | reverse complement strand
CGTTACTACGGCGAGGCTTTCCAACGCAGCAGATGAGCGTTTGGACAAGTCAGATATACAAGTTATTCTGTAACAGATCCTAAGCCGAGATATCCTCCATACGGTAGATCCGCAGCCCGCTTCTGTCATACAGCAAGGACAGACTGCCATCTTCCAGTTCTTCGGTGCTCAGCAGATACCTGACCCCAAGCTTTCTGAGGTCGTCTATGGTCACGGTCAGGCTGACCAGATCAGGCTGCGGCGATTCAACCCTGGTCTCCTCCCCCAGGGTCATCTCCATGTGGGCATAGCGGTTCCATGCCTTCTCGCTCTTCTCATCCGTCAGGCCCAGGTCTTCCCACAGCTTGTGGTCCGGATAGGTGGCAAGCGCTGTGACCGTCTTTGCGCCCACAATAGCAGGCAGGTTGGAATATGTCAATGGACCGCAGACCGCCCATGTGCCGGGAGCTTCCTTATTAACCGCGTCCACCGCCCGGAGCACATTAGAATGGTACAATCCATCCAGGCCGCTGCTGATAGGATTGACATATGCGCCTCCGATGATACTGACCGCCATTGCCGCCGCGAGGAAAGCCATGTGGAATGGTTTCCGGTAAGCCAGCGCAAGAAGGAGCAGGTTGGTCAGTACCAGTCCGCCGATCATCACAATCCCCCGCACCCCGGATGACATAAAATCACTTCCATACTGCAGAGAAAACACAATCGCCAAAACTGCCAGCCCGTTTGCAGCCCACACCAGTCTTCTGCCATAGCTGCCTTTGCTCAGGCTCGCTGCCCGGAAAAGGACCATCAGGTTGATTAATCCCACCGCGTTCAGGATCCGGTAGGAGCTGAGCCGCAGCATCGTCAGCTTGCCGACCAGGCCCGGCATTCCGAAGATCATGTAGACTGCAAGGAAAAGTCCTGTGATGTTTAGCAGGATCAGCCAGGCATCCCGCTTCTTTTCCCGGAACAGGACAACGCCGCTCAGGAAAAGGCCGATGGGAAACATGCTGACAAAATCCGCCATCTCACATGGATTGGCGGTATCGATGAAGGACCAGATGCTGCCGGTCCATCCCTGAAACAGGAACATCGCGTTGTCTGCCGGGCCGCCAGGATATTCCCGCTTTCCCGGATATGCCGTATTCAGGATCGCGTGAATGGTCCCGCCCGATTCATGCAGAATGTATCCCATGCTGCAGGCAAGGACCGCGATCCCGGCCAGCAACAGCAGCAGATCCTCCCGTTTCAGGCGGATCACAGACCGGTTATCGATGATATACGCGATTCCGCAGGCAAGGAAAGCATAAAAGAACGGGATCATCCATGCAGGGTAAAAGGACAGGATGTATCCGCCGCTGCATATAACCAGTCCAAATACAATGCTTCCCTTGCAGGCAAGGCGCCGGATGCGGCTCGTGCCCTCCACCCGGATGAAGCGGTGGAACAGGACGACTGCCCCCTGCCCGAAGATCAGGATCTCTACAAATTCATTTGTCGAAAACCACCATTGCACAACAGGGGAAAACGCTACCATGAACGCATACGCGGCAGCGAAGACTTTTTTCTCCCTGGTGAGGATCCTTCCAAATTCAAAGGAAACCAAAAAACAGAATACCAGCCTGGATATCCAGTAGAAGGACAGCCCGTATTCTGCTCCAAGCAGGAGGTATCCCGCTGAGAAGGGGCGGTACAGCGTAACCAGGTTCCATACCGGCTGTCCATATACGATAAACATGTCAGAAGGGGAATATCCCCAGGTGTCAGAAAACCAGTGGAAGCCGGATTTCGCCTGGGACAGCGCCATCTGCGTAAAGGCAATATACTCATCGCTCCGGATCTGTCTGCCGGAAAGCCAGAGCCTTGAGGGATCCGCCCCGGTCAGCCATTCGGAGACAAGGCCGATGGAAGAGCCATGCAGCTTCAGGACAGTGCAGACCCCTATTACAGCAAAGCCGATCCACCAGCGATACCGGAAAACGAATTTCAAAACCCCCGCCCAATCAGACATCACCGCAAGGACGGCAAGGGTCAGGAGAAAATAAAGAATCACCCGCACAAAGGACATGCGGGGCAGCACATGCTTCAGATAGGTCATTGCGTGGGGATTCACGGTAATCGACTGAAGCTGGAAGACATCCCCCCGGCCAAGCTCAAGGACAATGCGGATGGATGCAACACGCTTGTTGATCTCAACGGAGGCTGCTCCCTGATTCTCCTTGAAAAAGATCGGCTTTGAACGCTTTTTGGAAAAAGAATCCGGCTTATCTTCCTTTGACCAGAACAGGGTTCCGCGAACCACAGAATATGGCAGCCGTTTCAGGCAGACATCGACCGCGGAGACATAATCATGTACGTCCCTGACCAGGATTCCGGGCGTGCCATCATCGCAGGTCACGGTACCATCTTCTGTGCCCGCGCAGTCAGTGAATGTCAGAGAACGGATGTCATAGCTTCGCTCCGGTACCTGAATATGACAGGATCCACAGAAATCCCAAAAATCAAACACCAGGAGAAACTCCAGGGTAATCGAAAAAAGGAGCGCCCCCGCCAGAAGAAGGAACGCTTTTCCGGATATACGATGTATCATGATGCCTCCACGACAGCTTCAAACGATCTCCGCCTTTTGCAACAAGTCAGACCGATGATTGATCCGGCCTGGTCCGCTCGATTTCAAGCAGGCGCATCTCAAAATCCTGCCGGTTCTTCTGGGCAGAATTCTGCAGGGTCATTCCTGCAAAAAAAGACTGGATTGCCGCGAGCATGACAAATCCGCATACAATCAGGGTCGGGAATCGTTCCACCAGTCCGGTTTTCAGATAATCCACGAAAACAGGGACAAAAAAAATCCCCGCGATCAAAACCAGAATCAGGCTTAAAAAGCCGAAAAAAGCCATCGGCTTGTAAACGCGGTACAGCCGGAGGATCATGCGAAGCACCTTCATTCCGTCCGAATACGTACTCAGCTTGGATTCACTTCCGGCAGGACGGTCCCTGTAATCCACAACGACATGGTCAATGTGCATCTTCTTGTCCACCGCATGGATGCTCATCTCCGTCTCAATCTCAAACCCGCCGGACAGAACCGGGAAGGATTTTACAAACTGATAGCTGAACGCCCGGTATCCCGTCATAATATCCTTCACGGAAGTGCGGAACAGGGCATTGATTGCCTTACGGACAAGCGCGTTCCCAAAATTGTGAAAGGGACGTTTATTCTCCTGGAAATAGGTAGAGGAAAGCCTGTCGCCGACCACCATGTCCACCTGCTCTTCCAGGACCTTCCGCACCATCTGAGGCGCGTTTTCCGCCGGATAGGTATCATCCCCGTCCGTCATGACATAGCACGCAGCATCCACCTCCCGGAACATCCGGCGGATGACATTCCCCTTCCCCTGCTGGCGTTCATACCGGACAACAGCCCCGGCCCTGCGGGCAATCTCATCAGTCCCATCCGTTGAATTGTTATCATAGACATAAATCACCGCTTCCGGGAGCGCCTTCCGGAAGTCCTTCACAACCTTCTCTATCGTCTGGCTCTCATTATAACAGGGAATTAAAACCGCAATCTGATCCATCTGACACTACTCCATGATTATGTCTGCAATCTATCCAGTTATTCTATCGTCAATCCCCCTTACAGTCAATGACGCAGTCCAGGAGAAAAAATACACATCAAGGAATGACTGTGTTATAGTACTAAGGATCTGTTCAGATAAAACACAAAACGTTCTTCGAAAAAACAGAATGAGAAAGAAGCTCTGAAAGGAGATATTGGAA
>CAMORF010000280.1 GCA_946623485.1 uncultured Clostridia bacterium | reverse complement strand
CGGCTTCTTGACCCCCAGTCAAGCGCCCTGACCATACTGGGCCACACCCCGATAGTTCAGGATTATAACAGGTTCAGACCTTGAAATCAAGACCCTTTCGTACGCTTTCCTATGGAGCTTCCACGGATGGCTACATCCGTTTCTCCACCAGCTTCTGGTATGTTTCCCTGTAATATCCTTCCCGCCCTTTCTCCAGAATCATGTTCAGCTGGGCATACACCTGCGGGTCTCGCAGCAGCTTCGGCAGAAATGCCGCGTACCGCGTTCCGCTCCCTTCTTCCACCTCAGCAATATACTCATCCAGTGTTTTCCCCCGGTTGTAGCTCCGCCCGATCGTATCCGTCGCTGCGTCCATGCAATCCGCGCAGGTTACGATGTCCACAAGGGGCGCGTCCTTTGAATGCTCCAGGGAAAAAGAACCGGGGTAGCCGTCGGAATTGTCATGCCATTTATGATGGCCGCGCACAATATCCCCGTACGCGCGCATGCCCGGAATACGCTCCAGCATCGCGATTCCAAGGTCCGGATGCTCCCGGATCAGGTCAAATTCAAAATCAAACAGCCTTCGCCCGTAAACAAAGATAATGTCAATCAGCGGAATCTTTCCGAAATCATGGCACAGAGCCGCGTGCCTGACAAAGGCCAGGATCTCCTTCGCATGCGTCCTGACATCCTCCACTGTCTCATATCCTCTCACGCCCGCTAAGTGCTCAGGAGCCAGGCGAAGCACATTCCCGCATAAGCATTCACTGATCTCTCCCACCATGAGCGAATGCACATAAGTCGGGGGATGCAGCGCCCGCATGACGCTCAGGCAGAATTCTTCACATGAAACCTGAGGAACTTCAATAAAGTGCATAATCAGCATGCTCAGGAATTCAAGAAGATATGCATTCGAGCTTGTTCCGATCGTATACAAAGCCCGTTCTTCAATCATGTGATAGAAGCGGGTCAGCGTATCCGCCTGCTTTGGCGTCAGACACTCCCATGGCCCGCTCGCTGATACATAATCATTTTCTTTTGTCACAAAACCGGGCGGCCTTTCCAGCGCGTAGATGTATTCCAGAGGGATTCCGATGATGTAATGCACTTCCTCGGCAGCACTGAAACCTCGCGATTCCTCACACTCCCGGTACAGGCTGACAAGCTGATCCAGATAATGCTCCCTCTTCAGCCTGCCGCTCAAAAACTGATTTTTCAACGTTTCAAGCTTGACATAGATCCGGGGAGACACATTGCTGTAGTAAGCAGGATCACTGTCCCAGATCTCCAGCAGCCGCTCGCATATCTCACAGATATACCGGCGCTGCGCAAGCGTGCATCCGCGGCTGTTGTTATGTTCCGGGGTCGCCCCGGCATATTCCATGCATCGGAAAAGATGGTATCTCCAGTCATAATGCGGAACAAGAGCACGGATTGCAGGATTTTTCGCCAGATCCGCGGAACGCTTCAGAATATCCAGGTTTTCCTGGCAAAGCACAGCGTCTTCCCTGGATCCTTCGTACAGGCAAACCATGAACCTGGAATCAATCAGCACAAGTTCACGCAACGTTTCCTCTTCCAACGAGGCCAGCACATGCCGGTCGTAGAATTTTTTTATATAATCCGCTGCGAGGAAACCATACTCCCGGAACCTGAAACACGCGTCCGCCCCGAACCCAAGGCGTTTGGTCAGATTAATCATCGAATAACAGGATGAAATAAGATAATCCGACTGCCTCAGCTTCCTGCCGGGGTCATCTCCCTGCATGGCGTCTTCAAACAAACGAACCGAAATTATATAACTCAGGGGAATGTCCAGGCTGTTCACACTGCTTGCGTCAAGCAGGCTTTCCGAGAATTGATTCAACGCTGACACAATCTCTTCCGGAAGGGGATCCTTCGAGCAAAGAAGCGGTTCCAGCACTTCAGACAGGATCGCGCGGTTTTTCTGCGCAATCTGCCCGATCAGCAGAAAATTATCCCGCAGAACCTTACTGTAGGCGCCGGCGGAATCAAGCTTTGCCGGATCCGGATTGGACAATTCCCGGATCTGGCTGGTATTCCTGATATATTCATCCAGTCTTTCTCTTAGCAAAACTTGAAATCCCCTCTGGAATCATCATGCGCTGTAACAATCAGTCAGTCCGGCTCAATCTGCTCCGTTCGTTTGTTTACAGCCGCTTTACCACTTCCGGATATTGGAAACAGGTTCACTTGTCAGGTCTACCCCAAGGCGCTGGAACACATGACGGTCTACCTCTGTCAGCATGACAGAGGTATGCACCTGGCATCCCCTGAGCTTTGGAATCTGCTCAAGGCTCTCCCTGGCCTTCAGGTCAGAGCGGGCTGCCAGGGACAAGGCAATGAGCACTTCATCCGTATGAAGCCGAGGGTTCTTTCCATGCAGGAAACGTACCTTAAGATCCTGAATCGGGACGATCTCCTCCGGGGAGATCAGCTTAACGCTGTGATCCACGCCGGCAAGATGCTTCAGCGCGTTTAATAGAAGCGCGGCGCTGGCACCCAGGAAGTCCGTGGTTTTAGACGTTATGATGGTTCCGTCAGACAATTCGATCGCCGCAGCGGGAACGGAGGTCTCTTCCGCCCTCTTTTTCGCCGCTACCGTTACCTTTCGGTCATCTGTCGTAATCTTCGCCTGCTTCATCAGCAGACGGATCTTGTAAACCTCTTCTTCCTTTGCTTCATCATTGACCACCTTACATACCGAGGTATAATACCGCCGGATGATCTCCTGGCAGGCCGCCTTGCGCACCGCTTCATCGTCAGAGATGCACATTCCGGCCATATTAACGCCCATGTCTGTCGGTGACTTGTAGATGCTCTCCCCGTAGATTCCCTCAAACATAGACGCTAACACAGGGAAAATCTCAATATCCCGGTTATAATTGACGGTCGTTTCCCCATATGCTTCCAGGTGGAATGGGTCGATCATGTTTACATCATTCAGGTCTGCCGTTGCGGCTTCATATGCCACATTGACAGGATGCTTAAGCGGAAGGTTCCAGATCGGAAATGTCTCAAATTTGGCATATCCGGCTTTGATCCCTCTTTTGTTGTCATGATACAGCTGAGACAGGCAGGTTGCCATCTTGCCCGACCCGGGCCCGGGCGCAGTTACTACGACAAGGGGCCGTGAAGTCGAGATATAATCATTGCGGCCAAACCCCTCTTCTGAGAGGATATATTCCACATTCGACGGGTATCCGTCAATCAGATAGTGCAGATAAACCGCATATCCCTTCTTTTCCAGCTTTTCGCGGAAAGAGATTGCGGCATCCTGGCCGGTATAATGCGTGATAACGACCGAGCTTACATATAGCCCTCTTTCCTGAAATTTGGAAGCCAGCCGCAGGACATCCTCATCATACGGAATCCCGATGTCTCCCCGCATCTTATTTTTTACGATATCTTCAGCGCTGATGACAATCACCAGCTCTGACAGATCCTTCAGCTGCATCAGCATCTGCAGCTTACTGTCCGGAGCAAAGCCAGGAAGAACCCGTGATGCATGCAGGTCATCAAACAGCTTTCCACCGAATTCCAGATAAAGCTTGTCCCCAAACTTACCAATCCGCTCGCGGATGTGTTCAGACTGGATCTTCAGATATTTATTATTATCGAATCCGATCTTCATATGAATCATCTTTCTCTTGAATCATTTTTCTCTTGAATCATCTTTTTTCTGACTGCCATCGATCGGCAAGCTTCTCACTACGGCGAGGCTTTCCAACGCAGCAGATGAGCGTTTGGACAAGTCAGATG
>CAMORF010000279.1 GCA_946623485.1 uncultured Clostridia bacterium | reverse complement strand
GGGCTTTTGCCCGGACCTCTCATCGCTCCCCACCGGGGGCTTTTGCCCGGACCTTTCATCGCTCTGCAGCGAGGACTTTTGCCCGGATCTCTCATCGCTCTGCAGCGAGGGCTTTTGCCCGGATCTTTCATCGCTCTGCGTCCGGCCATCCGTTCTGCCTGCGGTATTCAGGACAGCGTCCAGCAGTTCATCCACCCTGGCATCCAGATCCTCCATGGACAGGCTCCCGCTTTGAACTGCTTCCACAAGTTCCCTGGCGGAGCCAAGCCCGGGGGCAGGCATCTCCAGATCAGAACCGGCACGTACCGCCGCAGCATGGTCATTGGACCCGCCCCAGTCGGAGACGACAAAGCCGTCATACTTCCATTCCCCGCGCAGGATCTCCTTCAAAAGGTGCATGTTCTCATTGGCATATTCGCCATTCACCTGGTTGTAGGAGGTCATGAATGCTCCGGGATGGCTCTCCTCCAGGGCAATCTCAAACCCGGTCAGGTAGATCTCCCGCAAGGTGCGCTCATCCACAACGGCATTCATCGCCATGCGGCGCTCTTCCTGGGAATTGACCGCAAAATGCTTGAGGCAGGCGTATACCCCCTGGCTCTGGATGCCTCTCACATACCCCGCCGCCATCTTTCCCGCAAGGTACGGATCCTCCGAAAAATATTCAAAATTCCTTCCACACAGCGGATTGCGTTTGATGTTCATGCCCGGGCCCAGCAGGATGTTTACGCCCAGTGCCCTGGCTTCCTCCCCCAACGCTTCCCCGACCTTCTCCCCCAGTTCCGGATCCCAGCTGTTGGCCATGGTTGCAGCAGTCGGAAAGCAGGTCGCCGGGACGGACTCATTCAGCCCCAGGTGGTCTCCTGCCCCCGCCTGCCTGCGCAAGCCGTTCGGGCCGTCCGACATGATCATGGAAGGAATCCCCAGGCGGGGAATCGGCCTTGTATCCCACACTCCCTTTCCGCCAAGCAGCGCTGCTTTCTCCTCCAGCGTCAGCTGGTCAATCAGGTCCTGATGCTTCATATCATTTCCCCCTGTCCGGTTTGGATTGTTACCGTAATATTGTTCTTTCCGTTAAAATATCTGGCCAGCAGGTAGATCGGGCTGGCCGCCCACGCATGACACATACTCTTTCCATAAGGATCCCCGTACATCTCATATTGCTCCTGCGGCTTTTTCTGCGGGTCATACGCTTCCCAGAAGGTATCCGCCCCCAGGTCCAGCATTCCGCCCCAGTAGGAAAGGATCGTCTCCATCACCTGGTCCGTACACCCCATGCTGCACAATGCTTCCAGCTCAAAAAACCGGAAGTACGGCGTCGTGATGGCAGGAATTTTGGAATTCAGCAAAACCTCCTTCAGAATCCGCTCCTTCCTGACCGGATCCGCAAGGCCATAACGAATGGCAAAAATGTTCGCATGCCTGGTCACATGCCGCCTTCCGGAGAGGAAAGAATCCACATAAGCTCCCTTTTCCTCATCCCAATAATTCCTGTTGATTTCCTCCACAAGCTTTTCCTGTCGATCCCGGTACATTCCGGCTTCGGATGGCCGGTTCAGGAAAGAAGCGGCCTGTTCCATCGCCTGAAAGGCAGCAGCGTACAGCATCTGCTCCGCGGCAAGGGGACCCGAGCGATCGAAATCAGCCCAGTCGATAAACTCCCAGTCCTGATTGCGCCCTGCCACAAACCCATGTTCCTCTTCCTGGGATTCGCACAGCGCCAGGACAGACTGCATCTTCGGGAACATTTCCACAAGAAATGGGAGATCCTGATAAAACTCATAATGCTCCTTCACGCCGATCACGCAAAGCAGGGAATAATCCAGGATCGTATTGATATGAGTCACCGCAGGCGCATTTCCAAACAAAGCCCGGAAGGTCCGGCGGTCGATGTCGGCATCCCGGAAGAGATACCGGTTGACAAACATACTCTGATACGCGTCGCCGCCCCAGATCCACCGGTCCCGCTTCACGCCGTCCAGAAAAAAGATTCCGCTGCAAAGCCGGAAAGTATGCTCCGCCACCTCCCAGATCCTCCGAAGCTTTGGATCCGGACTGTCAAATGTGACCCGCACCGGGAGATCAACATACTGGTGGCGGGCACGTATCCGGAGCATCTCCGGGGTGGAATTCGTGACATACACATAGTGTACCGCATTTTTCTCACACAAGCCATCCGGTCCGGGTTCACAGACACAGTAGCAGTTTTCCGTATCCAACGCCTCGGCCCTCGTCTCCCCGATATAAACTCTGCAGGGTCTCGGCCACCCCTTCCATTCCAGCTCCAGGGAAGCGGTCATCTCCTGTTCAAAGACAAACAAAGGGCCTCCCATATGCCGTTCCACGCGCACCGGCTCGAATACTTTCTCCGAATACGGCCATACGGAAGGATCCTGATCCGCATCCTCAAAGAAGGAACTGCATCCCGCCGGAACCGGATCCTGCGCATAATCCTCCGCCATCCAGGTCTCATCCGAACTGATGACATCGCCCAGGATGCAGGCTGCGGGAAAGGAAGCGATGCTCCCCAGATGGACCGAAATCCGGACCGTTCCCTTCGGGCAGTGGATCTCCTTCCCCAAAGGGTATTTCCGCTCACCGACCACTACATGTCCCACCGCATCTTTGTTCCCCCGGACCGTAAAAGAAGTCTCCTCCTCCAGGTCGTAAGTATGGCGGAGAACGATCCTGTTTCGGAAGCCTTCGCTCTTCCAGAAGGCCGGCCACCCCATTCCACGTTCTACCCGGCTGAAATTCTGCTTCATCGCGTAATAAAGCTCCATATCCCCGGGATACCAGATCCATCTTGCTTTGCTCTTCATGTCATCTCTCCTGTTCTGTTTTCACAAATCCCGCCAGCCGGCCTGCACAAACCGGAGCAGCTCATTCACGCAGCCATGCATCCATGTATTCCTTCAGGCCATCCAGGACCTCATCGGAATACAGCATGTCTCCCGCATGCCCCTGTCCCGGATACAATGTATAAGAGACCCTCCCGTCTCCCAGCTTCTGCGCCATGTGCGCAGCGAGGCGTTCAGACTGCAGGTACGGAACCGTGAGGTCTGCGTCTCCATGGATGATCCACACGGAAAGCTTCTCCAGATCGTGGCTGTCTATATAGGTGTATGGATCCACCTTCGCCTTCTCCTCCGGTGTCATCTCCGTAATATTCTTCCGGAACCAGAAGGATTGCACGTCCGCATACCCCCGGGTGGCAGAACCGCTGATCCACGAGTTCGCGACAGAGCGGATGAGAGCGGGGATTCCCAGCTTTTTCCAGTCTTCCTCCGCGCCTTCATTCTCGATGTGGCCGTAATAGTCAACCAGAAGATCCACCTCACCGGATACCGGATCCATGTTTTCTTCCCCGATAAATGACACATCCGTAAACTGGCTGTCATCCGTCACGCTGCACATGGTCGCCAGGTATCCCCCTGCGGATTCCCCGAACACCGCAAGCTTGCGCGCATCATATCCATATTCCTCCGCATGCGCCCGCAGGAAACGGATCGCTGCCTTGCAGTCTGAAAGAGCCGCCGGGAACTGCGCCTCCTGGGCAAGCCGGTAATTCACTGTCGCGCAGGCATACCCATGATCCCGGAAGTACCGGTACATCAGCTGCGCCTGCTTCGACTGGGAGTCGTTGGTGATGAATCCGCCCCCATGGATGATCACATACAGCTGGGGGAGCTTCCCGCCGGATACTCCGTCTGTCTCAGGAAGATACAGATCCAGATACTGGCTTTCAGAATCCTCGGCGTACGGTACCTTCAGG
>CAMORF010000278.1 GCA_946623485.1 uncultured Clostridia bacterium | reverse complement strand
CTCCGTTCGGATATTCTTTTGTATCATCTGATCCGGTCAAGGTAGTCAATGTGGATGGCACACTGAATCAGGCCAGGGCGCAGGCGCAGCTTTCCAGCGGCGCGTTCGATTCGGGCAGCGGCGACGGAAGCGGCAGTTCAAGCGGCAGTGGATCCAGTGGAGGAACCAGCGGCGGTACGAACGGTGGAACCAACACTGGCACGAATACCGGCACGAACACGGGAACCAACACTGGGACAAACACTGGCACGAACACCGGTACAAATACCGGAACCAACACAGGCACCAACACCAACGAAACAAGCGGGACCGGTTCCGGTACGATCGTCGTTTCCAAGCAGACGACTGCCGGAGGCTCGAAGTATTATGTAACCGAAAAGGAAGGGCGCACCTACTATGTGAGAGCATTTAAGGATGCGAGCCTCCATACACCGGCAAGCAAGACCGGAAGAATGGTTGTGCAGTACAGCACAGACAATTCCAGCAAGAAGGGCAACCCCTACGCGACAGCGTCGCTGTCAGGACTGACAGTGGGAGAGACCTATTACCTTGCGGAAACGGATCAGTCCGGTAAGGCAATGGTGCCGGAGGATACTTCGGATGTTGCATTCTCACTGGACGGGACAAACTTTACTTCCGGAAACGGGTTTGCGGTGACGTTGGATGAGACGGTGAAGGCGGCTTACCTGCGTAACGATTATGCAGCTTCCGGGTTGAATGACGGAACCTTCCAGCTGAAGCTGAATGTGGTGGATGCTGCGAATGAGCCTCTGCCTTCTGCTCTGACGGCAGACTTCAAGATTGCCGGCGGCGACGGCACCAGGCTGAAAAACCTGAAGACAATTACCCTGGCCAATGAAGCGACGAAGACGCTTGCGGATATCTCTTATCGGTGGAGCGGCAATGAGATCCAGATCACAGCTTCGCTGCTGGAACTTAAGGATGCTGCGGGTGCCAGCGTGATGGCAAACTACAGCCTTGTGGATCCGAAGACATTTGCGGTACTTGCTTCGGGCACGGCCATTCCGAAATATCTGAGGAATCAGATTACGCTGACTGCAGGCGAGGAAAACAGGCAGACGCTTGAATTCACACTGAAGCAGACCGGCGGGGAGAAGGAAGTCGCGGAGCTGAAGCTCACGAAGGCTGTTACCTATAAGGAAACACCGATCCGCGTAAACGGAACTTACTATATTGGTATCTTCCAGGATAAGGAGCATACCAAGATGCTGTACAAGAAGGCGATGTCTTTGGCAAATGCAAGTTCGATGACGAGTACGCTGAAGATTAACCTGTACAAGCTTCCGGAACCGCATTCGATCACGTTGTATTTTGCGGAGACGGACAAGAACGGTAAGGTGGTGGAGAGCGGAAGCAAGAGCGGCTATGATATATCGGTGGACAATGAGTCTGTGACCTTATCGCCCACCAATGCGGATGCCAGCGTTACCATGACGAATAATGTGCGGGGCGGAAGCGTGGCAGCGGCAAACCTGACGAATCCGAACAGTGGATTTGCGGGAGATGCCAGCGCCCTGGCTGAGGCGCAGGCGCTCACAAACAATGAGACCACAGAGAGCAAACCCACCGGTGATGAAACACCGTTTGAGCCGATTGCCCTCGCAGCAGTCATTTCGGCAGCGGCCATCTGCCTGCTCACGGCTCTGGTTCTGGCCAGACGGAGAAAACTGAAAAAGCTCTGATCGTGGCAAGGTGAAAGATTATTCTGTTTTATCATAGTGAAACAAAGACGTGTTGATCAGATCGGCGGGGATGCTGGAGACGGCTTCCCCGCTATCTCCATTTTCAGCTATTTGTGTAGGAATTGTTCTAAAGCATCATTTGTAAAGAATAATGCTGTATGTACAGTCTTGGGAAGTAATTTCTGAACAGATCTTTCGCAGTGATTCATGCGGAGCAATCCACAATCGTTTTTTGGCGAGGGAACTATCGTGTCAGCAGGAGTGAGCGATATGAGGATACAGATACTGGAGTTAATTGAGGGGGCAAAACGCGCAGAGGGACTGACGGTTATCATTGACGTGTTCCGTGCATTTACCACGGAGTGTTATTGCTTTGACGCCGGCGCGGTGAAAAGCTATCCGATCGGAAGCATGGAGGATGCATTTGCCCTGAAACACGCGCACCCGGACTGGGTGCTTCTTGGGGAGCGGGGCGGAGCCAAGGTGCCGGGATGCGATCTGGGAAACTCTCCATGGGACGCCTCAAATTATGATTTCCGGGGAAAGACAATGATCCATTCCACGAGTGCCGGAACCCAGGGGATCGTGAATGCGGCGAAAGCCAACGCGACAGATATCGTGACGGGAAGCCTGGTCAATGCGCGTGCCGTCTGCCGGTACATTCTTGCGAAAAAACCAGAGACGGTATCGTTGGTCGCGATGGGGAAAGCAGGGCTGTCTTCTGTGCCGGAAGACTTGCTGGCGGCACGGTATATGCGGTGGATGCTGGAGCAGGAAGAACCTCTGACAGAGCTGGAACAATGGAAACAGCTGACAAAGTTGAAGCCGGCGGAATCAATCAGCACTGAACGAGATGAAAAATATAATTTAAGAACAGATAAGCCAGAACTTCATAAAGAACAGACCTTCGATATCAACGCGGAGGTGGCTTACTTGAAAGACCATGGCGGGCAGCAGTTCTTCGATCCGGCGCTTGCGCACATTTTCCCAAGAGAAGATTACGCACTGTGTACGGCGGTTGACCGGTTCGACTTTGTTTTGCGTGTAGAAAAAGAAGGGGATCAGCTTGTGATTCAGCGGGTTGGCGCAGGCTGATTCGCTGCTGCAGAGCGTATTCTGCGCCAGGACTGCTTTTCACCAACAGATTTACCAACAATCGAACCGGCGGTCATTGACAGCACTTCTACATAGTAATAAGATAGGTAAAATTTCCAGAAGGAGGATAAGTAACATGAAGAGAATCGTTACGATCCAGGACATTTCCTGCGTGGGGAAATGCTCGCTGACAGTTGCTCTGCCGATTATCTCGGCGATGGGGGTGGAAACGGCGATCCTTCCGACAGCTGTGCTGTCGACACACACGATGTTCAGCGGTTTTACTTGCAAAGACATGACCGACCAGATTATTCCGATCGCGGAGCATTGGAAGAAGGAGAAGTTCGGATTTGACGCGATTTACACAGGATATCTGGGGTCGTTCGAGCAGATAGAAATTGTATCGAAGTTATTCGACGAATTTAAAACGGACTCCAACCTGATTATCGTGGATCCCGTCATGGCTGACAATGGGAAGCTGTATCCTGCTTTTGATGAGGCGTATGCAAGGGAAAATGCAAAGCTGTGCGGAAAGGCTGATCTGATTGTGCCCAATCTTACGGAAGCTTCTTTCCTGACCGGCATGCCGTACCGGACAACGTACGATAGAAAGTATATCACAGACATGCTGGAAGCGTTGGCAAAGCTGGGACCGAAATATGTGGCGCTGACCGGGGTGTCCTTTGAAGAAGGCAAGATCGGCGTCATGGGGCTTGATACAGAGAATGGCGCATACTTTGAGTATTACACGGAGCATGTCCCGGTAAGTTACCATGGGACGGGAGATATCTTCTCCTCCGTGGTAGTTGGGGCCCTGACCCGGGGGAAGAGCCTGCCGGAGGCATTCCGGATTGCATGTGATTATACAAAAGAAACGATTGCGTATACCTGGCACACGGTTGGCGCCGGCGGGTATGGCGTGGACTTTGAGGTGACGCTGCCGAAGCTGGTGCAGCGGATGCAGTAACGGTGCAACCGAAGCTTG
>CAMORF010000277.1 GCA_946623485.1 uncultured Clostridia bacterium | reverse complement strand
TGCCGGCGGCCAACATCAGACCGTTGATGCCCAAGGGCTTGACCAGGGGAAAATAGCGCTTGCACATATCTTCCAGCGTGCGGTTGTATTCCGCAAGGCTCATGGGGCTTTCCTGCCGATTCGTGAGATACAAAAGCGTATCCAGAACAGCTACCGGTCCGCAGCCGCAGATCTTCACAGTCGGATTTTCCGACCACATTTGACTGCCGCCGTAAGACAGCCTGCCGTTGCGTTCGACTTGAATGTATTTCTTGTTTAAAGACAGCATAGACCCCACCTCGCAAGCAGTATACTTTATTTTTTGATTTCTTTCAATCCCATAGTGGAAATGTACATATTTTTATGTTATATTATTTGTTCTTGGAAAGAGGTGTATATCAATGCTGGAGTTTCTTCGGAGAGAAGGGATCGATCATACGATCCTGGATCGGATCTCAGAGTTTCGTTCCCGTTATCCGGTGACAGACGAAATGCGTCACAGAGTGCCGAGCCCCAGATTCCATTATTATGGAAAAGAGATCTGGAACCAGGCCCTGACGGCATTGCTGGCAGGAGAGAACCTGCTTTTGGTCGGACCCAAGGCAACGGGCAAGAATGTTTTGGCCGAGAACCTTGCCGCGGTTTTTGAAAGACCCGCCTGGGATATCTCTTTTTATCTGAACACGGACGCGGCTTCGCTCATCGGCACCGATACGTTTAAAAACGGAGAAGTGCAGTTTCGCAGAGGACCGATCACCCAGTGTGCGCAGGAGGGAGGCTTCGGCGTGCTGGATGAGATCAACATGGCAAAAAACGAGTCCCTGGCCGTTCTGCATGCCACGCTGGACTTTCGTCGGATCATCGATGTGCCGGGATATGACCGCATCCTGCTTGCCCCCAGCACCAGGTTCATTGCCACAATGAACTACGGCTACGCGGGAACGAGAGAGCTGAACGAAGCGCTGGCCTCCCGCTTTATGGTGCTGAACATGCCCATCATCGGCGCGGAGGATCTGCAGAAGCTGCTGCTTGCGCAATTTCCCACACTTCGCAGGGAATATGCAAGCCAGCTTTCCGAGCTGTTCCAGGATATTCGGAAGAAATGCGACAGCTCTGAGATCTCTACCAAGGCGCTGGATCTGCGGGGACTTCTCTCGGCGGTCAGCCTTGTACAGAACGGGCTGAAGCTTGGGCAGGCGCTTGAAATGGGCATGATCAACAAGAGCTTTGATCCCTTCGAGCGGCAGCTGGTGCAGGATCTGATCACCGCAAGGATCCGGGGCGATCTTGGCGCTGACGAACTGTTTGAGGAAGCATGAATGCGGTAACGGATCTTCAGCGGCGCAGAGCTGTCAACCAGATCTGGAATGCCGCGCAGAATTACAGCTTTGTTCCGGATTTCAAGGCCTATGACGGCGAGGGGAATGCGGAACTATACTGGAACTTCATCATCGGCCCCGTGCGGCGACACTATGACTATCCAAAGATCGCCGCGGTGTTTTCCGCTTTCCAGCAATATGAGGAATCTGACACGTACGAAGGCCTTTTATGGCTGGGACTTGAAAACGCGGTTTATCAAAGAGAACTGCCGCAGCGTCCCGTGCTGAAGGCGCTGCGGGAAAACTATGCCAGACGATACCTTGCCGTTTACGGGGCATCTCCGGACGATTATCACCTGCTGGACTGCCTTTCAGCAGCCCACTACCAGCGGATCCTGGGGCAGGAGCCCCGAATGAACCGCTATGATAAAAAGCTGCTGGACGAGCTGGAGTTTTCTCCGGAAATGGATACGGATGCGGTGGTGAATAGAGCAAAGGAGCTATTTGCCCGCTGGTTTCAGATCACCGCGGAGGAACGGCGAAGAGAGCATCACCTGCCGCTGCTTTTCCCTGGCAAGCATAAAGGGAAAAAAGGCAAAAGCAGATATCGCCGTTTTGGCATCGGCCTGGGGGACCATCCCGCCCATGCCTATAGCGGGGAGGAGGACCTGCTCCGCAGGGAGGATGAGCCGCTGACCCATCTGACCGCAGCACAGCTCAGGTCCTTCATGGCATTCAAATTTGGCGCGCCGATGTTTTCCGAGCAGGAGACCGCCGATTTGGAGAGACGACTCTGCACCGGAAACCACAGCTTCTGTCATCTGCACTTTACAAGAGGCGTGCCGGAAAAGGGCAATATCCAGAATGCTTTTGAAGCTCTGAAACGGGAGCAGGAAGGCAAACAGGTAGAAAGGAACCGCCTGTACTACGAAGAGCATCTGGCGGAAAACCGGACTTCCATCGACCGCCTTTCCTCCCGGATCCGCAATTCCGTGCTGCTGTATCTGGAGCCCGCCTTTGTCCGTTCTGATGCGGGACTTCTGGACGGAGACAGGATCTGGAGGGGCGCGGTTTTGGAGGATGAGAAGGTGTTCCGCCGTACGGAGCAGGGGAACATGGGGGATCTGAGCGTTGATATCCTGTTGGACGCCTCCACATCCCAATCGGGGCGGCAGGAGCGCGTCGCGACCCAGGCTTTTATCATCGCCCAGGCTCTGACCCAGTGCGCCATTCCCTGCAGAGTCATGTCGTTTTGCTCCATGACCGGCTACACCATTTTACGGGTATTCCGGGACTATACAGCGCCAAGGGATAACGGCAGGATCTTCGAATACGTGTCCAACGGATGCAACCGTGACGGGCTTGCGGTCAGGGCTGTCCATGAGTTGATGCGGCATAGTCCCTACGATCACAGAATCCTGATCCTGCTTTCTGACGTAAAGCCTCACGACGCGCTGCGGATCTTCTCGGAAGACAGCGCGGAATTTATCGGCTACGAGCAGGAAGCCGGTGTCCGGGACACCGCGGCGGAGGTACGCCGGGCCAGAGCCGACGGCATTGCCGTGATCTGCGTCTTTACCGGCGACGAAGAGGACCTGCCCAACGCCAAACTTGTATACAACAAAGATTTTTCCCGCATTCCCTCCATCGACAAGCTGGCCGACGCCGTCGGCTCGCTGCTGCAGGAGCAGATCCGCATCCTATGATATTCCGGGAGGAATACAAAGCAGTTCTCATACACAGCAAGGAAGGTATTCAGTTTTCATGAAGCAATCCGTATCCAACACAACACGCAGTTTACCCGATTGGGAACTCCTGGATCAAAAAAAGAGTTCCTGGCTCTATAAGATCATCCGGTGGTTTGTCTGGCTCTTTTCTCCGAAATACACAATCGTCGGAGCGGAGAATCTGCCACAGGAGCCATGCGTGATCGTGGGAAACCACAGCCATATGTACGGCCCCATCGCAGGGGAGTTCTATATGCCGGGAAAGCATTATATCTGGTGCGCCGGGCAGATGATGAACAAAAAGGAAGTGGCGGCGTATGCCTACCAGGACTTCTGGTCCGGAAAGCCCAGGGCGCTGCTCTGGTTTTATAAGATCCTGAGCCATCTGATCACGCCCCTCGCGCTGCTGATTTTCAACAACGCCCATACCATCGCCGTCTATCACGACACCAGGCTGATCTCCACCTTCCGGGATTCCATTGAGAAGCTGAGGGAAGGAAACAGCATCGTCATTTTCCCGGAGTGTTACGATGAGCACAATAACATCGTGCATGGGTTTCAGGAAAAGTTTGTGGATCTGGCCCGTTTCTATTATAAAAAAACCGGGATCGCTCTGCGCTTTGTCCCACTTTATCTCGCGCCGTCATTGAAAAAAATGTTTTACGGTGAGCCCATCGCGTTTCATCCGGATGCGACCATTGAGCAGGAGCGCGAGCGAATCTGCAATGCACTGATGGACGCCATCACCGACATCGCTCTTGC
>CAMORF010000276.1 GCA_946623485.1 uncultured Clostridia bacterium | reverse complement strand
CGCGCGCAGAAAGGGGGCAGACCTCCTCCAGCACCTTCAGTCCGTTTTCCCGAAGCGTAGATCCGGTCTCGACGATATCGACGATGACTTCCGCAAGCCCTACAATAGGCGCAAGCTCAATGGAACCGTTCAGTTTGATAATCTCAACGGTCTGGTTCTTCGTGTCATTGAAGTAGTCCCTGGCGATCCTGGGATATTTGGTCGCGACGCGGATCTGCTCCTGCCCGTTCAGAAGGCGGGCCGCCTCTTCCGGCCCCGCGACGCACATGCGGCATTTCCCGAACCCCAGGTCAAGCACTTCATAGATCTTGCGTCCCTCTTCCATGATGGTGTCTTCCCCGACCACGCCGATGTCGGCAGCCCCATATTCCACGTAAGTTGGGACATCCGGTCCCTTTGCCAGGAAAAACTTCAAGCCGTATTCTTCATTCACAAAGATCAGCTTCCTTGTGTCCGGGTCACGCATCTCCTCGCAGGAGATCCCGATCTTCTCCATCAGGTTCATGGTCTGCCTGGCCAGGCGGCCTTTTGTCAAAGCGGCTGTGAGGTATCTCATAATCGTTCCGTTTCTTTCATCCTTGTTCAGGATCTGTTCATCCTGCAATCAAATTCCTGCAATCGAAGAGAATCCTGCGAAGCCTTAAGCTATTGTTTCCGGGCAGTACCTGAAATCATCTCTCCAGAACCATCTCTACACATTTTCCTTCGGCGCGCAGGCGGGCGGCTTCGCGGTACGCTTCTTCCCGCTCGTCCGGGCGGTAGGTGATAGTGATCCGTTCCGGCTTTGTTCCGATCGCAATCTTCTGCCGCTGCAAGGCGTTCATCAGATTCCCCAGCACCACGACAAAACCGGCGGACGGCGCTTCATTTCCAAAATGCCCCAGCAGGGTATCGTAGCGTCCGCCTTTTACGACTGCGTCCCCGGTGCCGTAGGTATAGCCCCGGAATATCACGCCGGTATAATACATGTGCGACGGCAGCATCCCAAGATCAAAGCTGGCATGCTGCTCCAGTCCGTAGAGTTCCAGAAGATCCCGGATCTCCTTCAGCCGGCATACGGCAGCCTGGGCCTTGAGCCCTTCTGTCCGGGAATATGCATGCTCCAGCATCCGGCCGGTTCCGTTCATGGCAGTAAGCTGTGTCAGGAGTTCCCGGATCCGGAGATCGATCTGCAGGCCGGACAGAAGCTGCTGAACGCCGAAAGGGTTATGATTATGGATCAGCAGGCGGAGCTTCGCTTCCGTCTGCGCATCAAGTCCCGCTTCGTCCACAAGGCTTTCATAGAATCCCACATGGCCGATGCTGATCTGGAAATCCCGGAGCCCGGATTCCAGGAGCATGGTGGTTGCCATCGCGATGATCTCCGCGTCTGCGTCGGCTGCGCTTTCCCCGATGAGTTCCGCGCCGATCTCCGTGTTTTCCTTCAGCCTTCCACGGTGTTCCTGGTGATTGACAAAGGTTCTTCCCAGGTAGCACAGCCGGACCGGCTTGTCAGAGCCTGGAAAGTAACGGCTGGCCGCCCTCGCGATGGAAGGGGTAAAATCCGGGCGCAGCACGAGGGTGTTGCCCTCCCGGTCAAAGAATTTATACAGATCCTTTGACGGGATCGTCCCGACATCACTTCCAAACACATCAAAGTATTCAAAGGTCGGCGTTTCGATATCCTGATATCCGAACGAGGCAAGTACCTGATGGAGCCTGTGCTCCAGCACCTGCTTGCGCTCGCATTCTTCCCCGTAGATATCCCGGACGCCTTCCGGTGTATGTAGTATTCTCTGATTCATTACGATTCCTGTTTCTGTTTTTGTTCCCCCGCGAACGGGTTATCCTATTCACGGATCCCGCTCACTTTATCAGAATAAAGCGTTAAACTTCAGCTATCTTACCGAACAAGTGATAAGCTGTCAACCCGCCTACTCCGCTGCCCAGGGATGGCGCTCCAGGTCAATCTGCAGCGTGTCAAGGTAGGGAAGCAGGATGCCATGTCTGTTCGGCCAGATCCGGAGGGTCGTATCGATCTCGTGAAAGGGCACGGATTTTCTTCCATTGTTCTGTGCCCGTGTCCAGGCCCGGTCCAGGTCGCAAAAGGGCATGTAATAAAACTCATCCCTGCCGGAATAAAAGATCAGGAGAAACGCAAGTCCCATCTGCTGTTCAAACGCGCGCATGAACTCCACCTGATGTTCATGGACATTCTGAAGGCTGAAGGTATCGCTTTTGGTCTCCTTGGCGTCGAAACATACCGGCACGCCCTGCACGGCTCCGATATAGTCTACCGTGGATTTCTGCCCGAAATATGCCAGTGTAATGTGCCTCGACTCCTTATCGATGTCAATCGGTGTAATCGGTGTCGGTACCTTCTGGATCAGGGCAAGCTTTTTCTCGCGGTATTGATCGTTGGTCCGGTTGATCAGGTCCTCAAGGGTGCTTCCCCTCAGTCCCCTGGAATTCCATGTTGCCATTGCCTGCCCTTCCTGTTCCGGGTGGAACGATCCTTCTCCCAAACGGAACGAAGGACCTGTCACGCTCCGGGTGGAACCTTTCCTGTTCCGATGTTTTCTGACCGCAGGATCTTCGTAAAATCCTCCGGCAGCTTCGCGGTGAATTCTTTTCCGCACAGATCTCCAAGCACGCCATCTTTTTGGGTAAATGCGATCCGGCCGGCGTGCAGCAGCTGCCGGCGCAGTCCGTATTCCCGGGCGAAATATTCGTTCCGCCGCCTGCTGCCGTACTTGGGATCCCCGACAATGGGATGTCCCGTACTGGAAAGGTGGGCACGGATCTGATGGGTGCGTCCCGTGATCAGCTCGATCTCAAGAAGCGTCAGCGCATGCTGCCGGTCTGCGTCTGTGCGATGCGCAGCCGGCCTGTATCTGGTTTTGATCAGGTGGCCGGAAGATTCTTTGCTCCTGCCGGGACTGCCATACGTTAACGCGGCCTCTCCATTCATCTGCTCTGTATCTCCGGTGCCGTGGAAACCGCTTAAGGGTTCCTGTTCCGGCGCCTGCGCAGTCAGCGGGCTGATCCTTACCTGGTTTGTCTTTTCGTCCTTGACAAGAATTCCTTCGATCGTCCGCGCTTCTTCCACATCGCCAAGCACAAGGGCAAGATAGTATTTATGGATCGTGCGTTCCCGGAACATCGCAGACAGCTCCTGCAGCGCTGCGGTCGTTTTCCCGATCGCGACAATCCCGCTTGTGTTCCGGTCAAGGCGGTTGCATACGGAGGGTCGGAAGGAAGCAAGGCTTTCCTGCCGCAGCGATCCCGACGCAAGAAGATACCCGATCGCGTACTCATTGAGCGACACGTCAGACGGCGACGCCTTTTGGGAAAGCATGCCCGCCGGTTTGTTGACCAGCAGGATCCTGTCATCCTCATAGACGATGTCAAGGGGTGTCTGCGGCCAATGGTCCGGTTTCCTTTGGGCTTCGGATGTAAACTTTTCCAGAGTCTCAGGCGCGAAATAAATCCGGATTGCGTCGCCCTGGCTGAGTTTTTCTTTTCCATCCGCCTTGCGGCCGTTCAGTGTAATATTTTTCTTCCGAAGCATCTTGTAGAGGAATCCGGCGGAAGCCCTGGACAGATACTTCTGCAGCACCCGATCCAGGCGCTGGCCTTCCTCCAGAGAGGTGATGATGATTTCTTTCATATCTGGATTCCCCTGATGTCATCTCGAAAGTGTTCTGACGCCATTCCGTGAGTGTCCTGACACCATCTTGAAAGTGTTCTGACGCCATTCCGTGACAGGTCCTTAGGAGCTGTTACAAAATAAATTGTGCAGATTGCGCAGGATTTTCAT
>CAMORF010000275.1 GCA_946623485.1 uncultured Clostridia bacterium | reverse complement strand
TCGTGATCTTATGGAGGGAAATGGAAACGACCCTGTCTTTTTCTCTGTGTCCGGCTGCCATGCTGAAACCGAACAGTACATTTTTTCCGGAAAGCTTTTCGACAAGATCTTGAGGAGCGAGGTTGTTCCCGACAAAGACAATGTTCTTAGAGCCATTGGCTGCAAGATCGGATATCAGACTTTCGATCTGCGTATACCGCATCACAACAAGGATCACATCGTAAATATCATCTGTCTTCAGTTTCCGGATGACCGGGATCCGGTATGTTTTCTTCCACGGAGAGAAGATCGGATCGATCAGAAGACCGTTCTTTTCCAGCACATCCGCCCATTCACCCCTCGCCAGAAGGGTAACGTCCCTCCCGGAAGAGAACAGGTCAGCTGCCAGATTTGAGCCGATCACCCCGGCACCGATAACAAGTATCCTCATATACTGCCCCTCACGGTTTCACAACATGAAAATCACAGCAGTCACCACCGGCTCCAAGCGTTTTGGTCCGGATCAGTTTTCCGCCTTTGTATTCTATGGTGGGATAATCCATCACGCACATATGCGGCATCAGGAACATCAGATCTTCCTGCTGGGCGATCTTGCAGACGCCGCATTCCCTGTGTGTGACATAATATTCCGGAACCGAAAGATCATAGGAAAAATCGAAGACCCAATCCATGGGATACTGCTTTTTCTTCGATCTTTCGGAGCCATGAACATATTTGTCGATCTCTTTCCGGTCGAAGCAGTTCTTTCCCTTGTAGAATCTCTTCATCGTATCGCATTTGCAGATGGCATCGATCATCCCGTCAAACACCTCCATGGTGATGTGCTCCGGGTCAGCCTTGTAATAGGTGAAGCCATAGCAGGCCAGATACATGACCGGCGCAAACATGTTTTCTTTCATGGAGCCCACTGAGGGCGTCCTTGCAACCATGGCTCTATACTCCGCCATATGCTTTTTCTTAAACCTGCGCATATCGATCTGCGGAACAGCTTTTGACGTGTATTCATACACAGTCTTCTCAAACATCTTTGAAAAAAGCATTCCCATAATTCCGAACTTCATTTGTTTCCGGCCCTTTCTGAATCATTCTGCAGTTCTTCTGCACTCTGCATACATCAAAGCAATTCGCGCCGCCATCTCTTTGCTGAAAGTGACCTGCCAACCGTTATTCTTAAGAAAATCAAGATACTCCTGCGCAGACCACTGATGCTCGAAGCGTACGCCTGCGAGGCGCAGGATCCGGGACCAGACGCGGCTGACAAATGTCCCTTTGTGCTCCACGAAATTCGGGGCGATCAGAAGACCACCGGGCTTAAGAACACGGTCGATCTCAGAGAGCACCTTCTCCGGATCAGGGACAATGTGCAGCGCGTTAGCGATCAGGACCGCATCAAAGGAATTATCCTCATAGGGCAGAGCCATGGCATCTGCCACTTCAAAGCGCAGATTTTCTGGATATACGCCTTTCTTTGCCTCAGCGATCATGCCGTCCGAATAGTCCGTGGCAAGGACGGTCTTCGCAGCGGGAGCAATGTGTTTTGCCAGAAGCCCTGGACCTGTGGCAAGCTCAAGGACTTCTTTATCTTTAACCATTTCAGGTATTCGCTCGTACATAAAGTCGTAGATCTTCTGATCTGCCTTCATTGCCCGTTTATAAATCGGCGCGTACAGATCCCAAGTCTTTTTATTCATATCCATTCCTTTTTATCAACCAGCTTCAATGCGCATACGAGATACATCAGAAGCCATCCGAAGGATTCGAAGCCGGAGTCTAGACCTTCCGCGATATAATTCATCAACTGCCCGAGAAGCGAAATAGCAACCGGGTTGCAGATCAAGGCGATCTTCCTGACAGGAAGCTTTCCCTTGACAACTAATCCGATCCATCCGATCGTGACGAACACATCGCAGATCACAAAGCCAAGCCCCAGCGGCACCGCGATACTTTTCAGCACACGAAGGACCATATCCATCGATGCCTGCAGGCTGCCGGTTATCTCCATTCCCGCGTTGAACACAACTGGCAGCATGCAGATCCCAATGTGAATGAAGGCGAAGTACAGGATCCCGCCCCAGTTCGCAATCTTAAAGAGCTTATACAGTCTGCTGTCCGCTAGGCCGTATTTCTTCTCCATGACCTTCATCAGCTCTGTTGCCGCCACAGCAAATAGCGCTGCGCAGACGAAGCCGAGGACAGAAGAGACCGCATACCGCCAATCCGGGACCACGTTGGCTGTCATGCCCAGATAAGCGTCCGGGGAATCCGAGAAGCTAAAGGTTCCGAATCCCAGCAGATAATCTCCGAGCATGGCCAGGATCATGGCATATACACCAAACAGTATCTTTTGTCTTGAAGTCAAGTTTTTCATCATACGTACCTCCCGATAAACTGCTCAATCTCTTCCACGTATTCCTTTGGATGCGCTGCCATATAGCCGCAGTGCTGATATCCGGGGCGGATCGTAAGCTCCGCCTTGGGCATGTACACGGGGATTGCTTTTCCGGAAAGCTTCAGATCGAAATCCTTTTCTCCGAAGTCCAGATGCAGCTTCTTCTGTTCTTCATCCGTTAGCTTCCGCAAATCGTAATGACAGCAGGCGCGGCAGATCGCGTCGATATCCTGCGGCGTGATTCGTTCAAAGTTTTTCGCCATTAACCGGGCAAAATCATCACCGTACATCTTAACCAGCATGGAAGAAGGCTTGCCTTTAAGCTTTGCGGAAAGCTTCTTCCTCTTTCGGAACATCCTGCTTACGAGCCACTCTGCAAAGCCCGCGCTGTTCTTAAGGGCTACACCGTCAAACCAGGCGTGGTTGACAGTAAACTCAGGATCCATGAAAAGCCTGTAAGCCACTGCAACGCCCATGGAAGCACCATATACCAATTCGATATTCGTACAACACGTTTCAAGCAGGAAGCTTTTCAGTGTCTGGTATTCCTCGTCAGCACTGATATAAGCTCCGGCTTTTCCGTGTCCGCCCTGATCCGGGGCAATGATGTGGTAAGAGTCCTGAAAGAACTGGCTCATCTGACCGTACAGGTCTGATCCGGATATCATCATCGGGGCAAGCAGGATAACTGTCGGATCGTTCCTGTTTCCGTATTCATTGATAAACATTTAAAATACCTCTTATAGCTGTTAGCCGCGGCTAACCTTTATGCAAAAAAAAGAGAATCAAACTTTTCCTTCGGACTCTCTGTCCACAGGACTGGGTTTTGCTTTCGCTCCCGAAGGCAATCGATCAGGCTTCACGGCATCTTCCGGAATCGCCCAGGCGTGACCGAAACGCTCACAACCGGGAATACGGCCAGCCAGAATATACTGATTGACCCACCGGACAGAAACGCCCCATTTACTTGCGGTCTCCTGAACTGACAGGTATCCTTTCAATCTTGCACCTCTTTTTTCCCAACAACAATCCTCTCAGGATGAGACCGCCAGCGGCGGTTAGCCATCTTTAACCTGGCTCTATATTATATTCCATTCCCGGAATAAATCAAGGGGTATTTGAAATAAAGTGGTGAGAAACTCTGCATGTATCCTTCCGAATCAGTCTCGATATTTTGATGCCTTGATCGCTCTCTGGCAGCGGATCCTTACAACCCGGTTATCGTCGGTTTCCGATATCTGCCGGAGCAGCTCTGCATAAGGCCTTACGAACTCTGGTCTTCTTTTTCCGATAACCCGGAAGACTTCGTGCTACGGATCTTGATATAGTTCCATATCCGAGCAAACTGAGAATAAGAAAGCGGCTGCCCATCTTTGTCAGCAATCACATAATCAGAAATGGATTTTTCTTTTTCT
>CAMORF010000274.1 GCA_946623485.1 uncultured Clostridia bacterium | reverse complement strand
ATCCGGAAGGCACTGCAGGAAACAGAATCCGGAGGGCACTGCAGGAACGGCATCCAAGGAGTAGCGCAGGAAAGGAACCAGGGACACTTGAGCGAACAGTTCAGAATCTTCCGAAGCATATTCATCCGGGTGATCGCCTTCATCGCGGTCTATGTGATCGCGGTGCTGGCGGCCAGCCGGTATATTAATCGTACCACCCCCGACACGGCAGGCGTGATGTCAGAATCGACATTTCCGCTGGTCTATATGCAGCAGGGCGGGGTCACCTTCAATTGTCTGCATGGCTACAGCAGGGAGATGGACGTGACGCAGATGCGCTATTCCATCACGCCGCTCACGGAACAGAGAGAGGTGACGATCCAGATCCGGAACTTTGGCGCGGCAGTGGACTCGGTTTCTTATGAGGTCGTGACGATCGATGGGACACAGTCCCTGGAAAATACGAAGGTGGTACGGCTGGAAAAGGATGGGGACTACATTACCTCCACGCTGCAGCTCGGGAACCGCATGCTGATGAACAAGGAATACGTTCTGAAGATTCTGGTTACGACAGGCGGCAGGGGGATCTATTATTATACCCATGTGCTCCTCGCGGATGGCCTGCACATCCAGGATTACCTGAATTTTGCCGCAGGCTTCTGGGATAAATGCATCAATAAGACGGACCTGGATACCGTCGGCGCGGCAGTGGAACCGGATGACACCACGGATATCGAGGGAAGCCTTGCGCACATGGACATTCATGACAGCGTGCGGCAGCTTACGTGGGGCGATCTGAATCCCCAGATTTTCTATAAGCCGACGCCCCGGCTGACGGAGATCAATGAGAATACGGCGACGATGGTGCTGGATTACCGGATTTCGGCTTCCGCGGAAAATGGGAGCACGGAAATCTATAACGTCCATGAATATTACCGGCTGCGTTACACCGACAGCCGTGTGTTCCTTCTGAATTTTGACCGGACGACCGACCAGGTTTTCAATCCGGAATCGAACCAGGTGACGGATCCTGCCGGGATTGTCCTTGGCATCACGCAGAAGGATATTGAGTATATGACGGATGAAAAAGGCCGCGTTGTCGCATTTGTCCAGCAGGGAGTTCTCTGGACGTACCGGAGGAATACGGATGTCTTTACCCGTGTGTTTGGATTCCCGCAGCAGGAGAACATGGATGAGCGGGATTATTACGGGGAAAATACAATCCGGGTGCTGAAGGTGACAAACCAGGGCGATGTGGTCTTTGCGGTGGGGGGCTATATGAACCGCGGGCCGCATGAAGGAGACAATGGAATCGGCGTGTACAGCTTTAACGCGGGAAGCTCCCTGGTACGTGAGCTGTGTTTCCTGGAAACCAATGAGAACACGGAGCGGATTCAGATTGATCTGGAGGACTGCCTCTACCTGACCGAAGACCAGGGCAAGGTCTGGACCTTGCAGAACGGTGTTCTGTATCAGATATCGCTTGCTTCCAATGAGGTTTCCATTGCGGCGGACGGAATCCATAACGGCTGTTACTGCGGATCGAAGAGCGGCCGGTATTTTGCCTGGCTGAAGGAAGGGCTGATGTATGGCTCCTCTACACTGATGGCGATCGATTTTGAGACCGGAAAGATCCGGGAGGTGAAGGCCGGTGAAAATGAATTCCTGCGCCCGCTGACTTATATGAAGGAGGACCTGGTTTACGGAACAGCCCGCAGCGCGGATGTTAATGTGCCCCATGGAGGGCTTGGCCAATTCCCGATGTATCGCCTGACCTTTGAGGACGGCAGCGGGAATATCGTGAAGGTATATGAGCCGGGCGGTATTTATGTAACTGGAGTGGAGCGGTCTGATAACCTTCTGAACCTGGAGCGTGCAGCATGGAACGGAACCGCCTTTACCCCGGCATCCCCGGACCAGATTGTGTCGGCGGACACGACCTCCGATGTCAGCCTGGGGCTTGCGACGAAGGATACCTCCCGCAGGCAGACAATCATCTTGCTGCGTGTGGGCGCTGCCCTTGACGATGGCGAGTCAGCCGTGGGCGCCAGCAAAACGCTGACGGGAAGCAACCGCACGGTTTTCATCCCGGAGAATTCCGAGCCGGAGCATCTGTATTATGTGTACGCGTCAGGAGGGCTTGACGCACTGTGCACGTATCCGAATGAGGCGATTGTGAAGGCGGATGAACTGTTCGGCGTGGTGGTGGACCATCATCAGAATTATGTCTGGGTGCGCGGGGACCGGAAGACGTCCCATGAGATTGAGGAGAAGGATATCCCTGCTGTCATGAAGACAGGCACGGTAGAGATCGCTGCCCTCGAGGAAGGGATCGGGAAGAAGGCGGTTGACCTGAGCGGGTGCACCCTGGAAGAGGTTTTGTATTTCGTCTCGCACGACAAGCCGGTTCTCGCGGTTTCCTCAGAGGGAGTCAAACTGATTGTAGGGTACGATGAATATAATACGTATCTGCTCAATCCCGGAGAGGATGAGTGGTACTACTATGGAATCCAGGATTCCACTGCGCTGTTTCTTGCGTCGGGAAATGAATTCTACAGTTTTACAGATTCAGCGGTGCTCTGACGAAGGATCCGGCTGGCTGCCGGGGCTTTACATATGCCGCAATGCGCAGGCATCAGGGCATTGGCGGCCGCTCTGAGGGGGAAATATGGCCAAGATACCAAAATATCAGCTTGTGATGAATTGGATCCATGAGCAGATCGATACCGGCGCGCTGCATAATGGGGACAGGCTGGAAACGGAGGCGCAGCTGAGCGTGCGGTTTGGTTTTTCCCGCCAGACCATCCGGCAGGCGCTGGGGGAACTGGAGAAGGAGGGAACGATCAGCAGGGTGCAGGGGAGCGGCAGCTACGTACGCGGCGGAGCTGCGGGCGAGGCACCTGTCCCGCTCTCCCGGTCCGTTACGATCCTGAGCTCCTACACGGACTCGTATATCTTCCCGCAGATCCTGCAGGCAATGGCGGCCGTCCTGCAAGAGGAAGGGTATTCCACCCGGATCCTGTTTACAAATAACCGCAGGCAGACAGAGCGGGAGATCCTGACGGAGCTTCTGAAAAGCGCAAACCGGGATCCGATCATCGCTGAGCCTGTCACGAGCGCGCTCCCGAATCTGAATGCCCCCCTGTACCGGGAGCTTCTGGCACGGGGAATTCCGGTCCTGTTTTTCAACACATGGTATCCGGATCTGGAGATCCCTCATGTGTCCCTGGATGACAGGGCAGCCGGCCGCATGGTGACGGAGCACCTGATTTCCCTTGGGCACAGGAGGATCGGCTGTCTGATGAAAAATGATGATGGCCAGGGGATCCTTCGTTACCAGGGATACATGGAGGCCTTGTGGGATGCGGGGATCGGGCTCGATGAGTCGATCGTATGCTGGATCGATTCTACCGGGCTGAAGCATTCCCTGAATCCCTGTGAGTGGGTGCTGAACCGGCTGCAGGACTGCACCGGGATTGTCTGTTATAATGACGAAGCGGCGTATCTTCTCACGCAGCAGTGCGCGAGAAGGCAGATTGCAGTGCCGGGGCAGATTTCCCTTGTGTCAATCGACAACTCCAGGCTGACACAGCTGAATCAGGTCCCGCTGACAAGCGCAGCGCATCCGATGGGGGAACTGGGGGAGAAGACTGCGCGCAATCTGCTGGCGATGATCCGGAATCCGGGATTTGACGCGAACTATGAGTTTCAGCCCTGGCTGGCGGTCCGGGAATCGACCGCCCCCCCGCCACTATAATACTGGGCATGAGGTGTCACCGGCTTTGCCGGTGACGGAGTCCTGGTGCCATTACTGGGCATGAGGTGTCACCGGCTCTGC
>CAMORF010000273.1 GCA_946623485.1 uncultured Clostridia bacterium | reverse complement strand
CCGAGAATCGGTGATTTCTATAATAATCCGTCCTTCGGATACGGTGGTTATTGTCTGCCGAAAGACACAAAGCAGCTGCTGGCAAATTATCAGGATGTACCGCAGAATATGATTTCTGCGATAGTGGAAAGCAACCGGACCAGGAAGGATTTCATCGCCGACCGGGTGTTGGAGAAGGCCGGGTATTACAGCTATCGGGACGGAGTATGGGATGTCAGGAAAGAACGGGAGGTAGTGATCGGAGTATTCCGACTTACAATGAAGACAAACTCAGATAATTTCCGGCACAGCAGCATCCAGGGGGTCATGAAGCGGATCAAGGCGAAGGGCGCTTCGGTGATTATTTACGAGCCGACGCTCGAGGACGGGACACTATTCTTTGGAAGCAGAGTTGTGAACGATCTGGAGGAGTTCGGGAACAGGAGCGATGTGATCATCGCGAACCGGTACGATGAATTACTGGACAATGTGAAAGAGAAGGTCTATACGCGGGATCTGTTCCTGAGGGACTGAGCAGGATCCGGGAAGCTGCTTTGTCTGCATGGGTGACCGGGACTGTGAATGAAACAATGCTTTTCATTGAGCACGGTCGGACAGAAGCGTTGAACCGGGAGATTTGTGAAAATGGATGAGATGCATGAGAGGGCCGGAGCCCTCTCAATTGCTTTGGCTGTCAGATGGATGGGCATAAAGAAAGACTTTCAGAGGTAAGCGTTCAGGCGCCTGCCTTATTTTTTTGCTCATTTATACCGGGAAAATCGTATGATCGCAACCTCTTCGCTGCTTGCCTGTGAACCGACAGGTGCTTTATGTGTCAGTCAGGAGAGGCTTTAGCTCCTGCTTGTATCGGCTTATGCCTCGTAAGCGATGAGTAACCGACCGGATTGCCAGAATCCTAATAAGATAAGACAATAGATCTTATGGAGTGGTCTCATCCTGCAGGTTCTCTGCATAATAGATATCGGTTCCCATCTGACTCGCTTACTGCGAACATTCTGACTGCCACTCCTGAAAATTATGACAAAGGAGTGGAAAACAATTGATTCAAAAGAATACTCTTAGTTCTGATCACGAATGGATAGAAGTCATACATGCATGCTTGTCAAGCGGTCTCAGCATCAGGGAATGGTGCAGGACCTCTGGTATAAGCCGCAATAGCCTGTATTACCATATCCGCAAGCTACGGGCCATGGGCCATGATTTCACATATCCTTCAAAAGGCGACACCTGTGAACAGGAAGTCGTTCCTCTTGTCATCGTTGAGAATGGCAGCTCTTCCAATGAGTACCGAAGTTCCCAAATGCCCAGAGGAATCGCCGCAAGTATCTCCATCGGGAACATCTGCATCGATATCCATAATGATGCGAGCAGCACCACGATCAGGGATATCCTGTCTGCTTTGACAGGAGGACTGCCATGTTAGGAGACCTGTCCAGAGTATCGAAGATATATATCGTCACCGGACGGACCGATATGCGCAAGTCTATCGATGGATTGATGTCAGTCATCCGCGATACCCATGCCATGGATCCTTTTGCTAACGCGCTGTACCTCTTCTGCGGGAGAAAGACAGATCGTATCAAAGCCCTCCACTACGACCAGACCGGATTTGTGGTCCTGTACAAAAGGCTCGACAGCGGGCGATTTCAGTGGCCGCGGAATTCTTCCGAAGTACGTGCGCTCACCAGACAACAGTACCGGTGGCTCCTTGAGGGACTCTCCATCGAACAGCCCAGTGCGATCAAGGGGGGATCCGGCAAGAAGGATTTTTAGGCGGATCTTTTGTGCAAAACGTAGAAATATCATTTTTTTCAGTCCGGACAAGTTTTTTTTATCCACAACTCGGATGGCTAAATCTGCCATGGCCGGACGGGCATGACTGAGAAGCACGGGACTATCCACAAATCGGCCCTTTTACAGGCCATCCTGCCATTGGGATGGGTCTTTTTCCTCCAGATGGCAAGGGCTGTCCACCGTCAGAATGACGGATAAGCTGAATCCGGCGGTTTGCCATGCCGCAGCCTCCTCTTTATAATAGAGGAAAGACTGCGGAAGGGAGGACTGAAGGATGGCGAACGGACCATATGCGGACATCCAGACATACATCCGGCATCTGGAGCAGCAGACACAGGATCAGGCCGAAACAATCAGGAACCTGAACGGGACCATAGCGGATCTCAGGCAGACCATCGCCAACCTGCAGGAGACCCTGGACGAGCTGAAACGGAAGCTGTTCGGCACGTCCAGCGAGCGTATGGGACAAAAGACCCTGGATGAAGAACCCGGGGAGGAGACCCAGACCGGCGGAGTCCGTGAAGTTCCTGTAAAGGAACATATACGGAAAAGAAAGCCGAAATCGACGCGCGAGGATCTTTATGAAGCACTCCCGGTGCGCCGGGTGGAATGCCCTGTGCCTGAGGATGGCCGGGACTGTCCTGACTGCGGCGCCCCAATGGATCACCTCGGATGGCAGTTCGGGCGGGAGGAGCTCCGCATTACGCCGGCGAAAGTGGAACGGGTCCAGTATTACTATGAAACGCTCATCTGCCCTGAGTGCAGGAAGGAGGATGACACGACAATCATCCGGTCAGGACTGCCAACGCCTCTCCTCATGCACAGCCCGGCATCCGCGTCCATGGTGGCCGCCGTCATGTATGACAAATCCGGCCTGTATCTCCCGTTCTACCGGCAGGAAAAGGACTGGGACCTGAAGAAAGTCCCCCTCCCCAGGGAGACGATCGCGAACTGGTACAACCAGTGCTCGCTGAAATACCTTTTCCCCATCTATGATGCCTTGCACGCGAAACTCCTTGCGCGGGAAGTGATCCACGCGGATGAGGTCCCCTGCCAGGTCCTCCGCGAGAAAGGCCGGGAGCCAGAGCAGAAATCTTATTTCTGGATCTACCTGACGGGGTCGGATGAACTTCCGGGGATTGTCCTTTATGACTATCAACCCGGCCGCGCCGGGAAGTATCCGGCAGCCTTCCTGGACGGCTTTTCCGGATATGTCCACTGTGACGGCTACAGTGCGTATAACGCCCTCGCGGGGGTCATCCTTCTCTGCTGCCTTGCCCACTGCCGGCGCAAGTTCTACGAGGCGGTCCCCAAAGAACGGCGGAAGGCCCTGAAGCTCCTGGACATCTACTCCGAGCAGGCGATCCCGGAGCCCGAGGGCGACATCGCCGCCCGAAAGGACCTGCTCCCCGCGGAAAAAGGGGTCCTGTTCTGCAACCGCCTGTTCTTCCTGGAGCGGGAATACAGAGATCTGCCCGCAGACGAGAGAAAGGCCTGCCGCCTGGAAACGGAACCGGAAGTTTGGAAAAGCTTCTGGTCATGGCTGGACACCCTTGCCCCGGTAGGCGGGAGCAAGCTGAATACAGCCGTAACTTATACCAGGAACCATAAGGAATCCCTGATGAACTACCTCCTGGACGGCAGGTGTGAGATCTCGAACAACGCGGCTGAGCGGAAGGCAAAGGTCTATGCGACGGCGAGGAAGAACTTCCTGTTCCACGATACAGTGGATGGCGCAAAGGCCAGCGCGATCGTCATGAGCCTCATAGAGACCGCCAAGGCAAACGATCTGAACCCGTTCCAGTATTTATACACCCTGCTGCTGTTCATGCCGGACCACAAAGACTCGCCCACAAGCATAGAACAGCTGATGCCATGGAGTGGATTTATAAAAGAACGCTGTTCAGGACAGATGGATACCGAAACATATACACCTGAAAATCCAGGGAAGCTGCCGGTCTGATGCCGCGGCTTCCCCGATAACCGTTGTCTACTACAAGAACGGATGATTATTCATCGCTTAC
>CAMORF010000272.1 GCA_946623485.1 uncultured Clostridia bacterium | reverse complement strand
CTCCGATCAGTGCCAGCAGGCGTTCATTGTTTCCAACACAGATGTTATTTTTTGAATCCAGCAGGCATGCTTTCCCTACAACCGTGTTTCCGGCTGCATCCTGCTCGTTTAAATCCGCATACGCGGTAAAGGAACCTACATCATCCCACCTGAAATCTCCGGTGAGCACCATGACGTTCCTGGCCCGCTCCATGATGCCGTAGTCCACGGAAATGGAAGGAATGGTGGGATAGATATCAAACAGCGCCTTCCTGCGATCCTCTGCCTCATAGATCTGTGCCAGCAGACCGGAAATATCCGGAAGCAGTGCGTCAAATTCCAGCATGATGGCGCCGGCCGTATCCTGTTCCCCGTCCTGAAGCGCCTCTATGTCCAGGAGGGTTTCCTGCGGCACATTGTCCTGCGTTTCACCTGCCTGTGCTGCATCTGTGCCCGCCTGGGAACTGTCTTCTGTCGCTTCCGTAATCGGCTCCCCGTTATAAACCTTCATCACAAAGCTATCCACCGACAGGCCTGATTCAATCAAGGACCGGACCTGCTTTTTCAACTGCGCAAGGGCAACCGGATCCTTCAGCGCCTGCTCCGCAAGCGCGGCAAGGTAGGACGATGTCAGGTCTCCGGGGGAGATCTTGATATCCTTGATCAGCACACGGTCATCACTGTCGTAAAGGCGCGCAATAATCGTCAGCGCCGACGCATAATCAATGGTGGTAAAGGTCACGGATACATTGCGCCGGACCGTGTCCCCCGTCGCGACAGGCCGCTCAAAGGAAAAGTTATACCGGATCACGGAGTCAAATAAACCGTTGAGGAAATTGATCTCCGTCTTCTGGTTGTCATAGGTCTTCAGCGTGCTGGTGGCGATGGTCCCGCCCTTAATCTCATCCTGCATCTTCTGCCACTGGATGAGCTGCAGTTGTTCCAGCTGGATCTGTGATTCGAGATCCTGGGTGTTATACTGCTCTACCTGGTTGCTGATCCCCAGATAGACGAACCGGTAGTACAAAAGCCCGACCAACGCGAGAATAAGAACCAGGATCATGATGATCTCGCGCTTTGAAAAGGAGTAATTCAGTTTCATCCGTCATTCCTCCCCCATGGATTCTACTGCCGCTTTCCTGGCTGCCAGGTCGTTCAGCAGACTCTTACCGTCATCCGGCTCCGCTTCCTCATACCCCGCAGGTGATGTGAATTCGATGGTCAGGGTTGCCTGCACCAGGCTCCCGTTCCTTCTTGCCAGCTTGCCCTTCTCGTCCATGGAGGCTGTGTCTACAGTGACGAAGGATACAATCGGATTCGCCTCAAGCTCCGCAACGATGGCGGAAACCTGCTTCATGTCAAGGCTCATCAGGCTTACCGTAGCGGTATTCCCGGTAAGCTGGATCGAACTCAGTCCATGGGAGATGCTGATATTTTCATTGATCGTCCGCAGGATCGCGATCCTGTTCTGAAGGGCCGACTCCTCAGCGTTCATGTAGCTCCTGCCGTAATGGCTGTACAGCTCATCAATGCCCTCATATCCGCTGGCGGTCTTGTGCAGCTGTGTCAGTTCCTGCTGCAGGCTCTCGTATTTTCTTCTCGCTTTTGCCACCTTGCTGAGCTGGCCGCGGACAATGAACCACCCGAACGCGATAAGCGCCAGAACAAAAAGGATGACCGCGAGGATCACGAACACCCGCCTGCCTGTATCCTTCTCCTTATAGACCAGATTCAGCGTCTGCTTTACCGGAAGCTTGCCCTTTTTGAGCTTCTTCTGCTTCGGCTCAGATTTATTTTCCTTTGCTGCCATCAGCCGCCTCCGTTACTCGTTAGATCGTCATCCCGACGGCCTGGGCGCCAATCAGGAGTTCTTCTTCAGTCAGCTTATGCTTGATCGTGATCAGCTCGGATATGCTCTTGAGGTTCAGCGGCACCGCTTCGCGGATGGTGTTCAGGAACGGCTCCATGAGCGCGCCACCGCCGAAATAATAGATATCCTCAAGGGTATTGTTCCGGTTGTTGAAGTTGTAGAAATTCATGACTCGCATGATCCGGGAGGCAAGGTCGGAAAACACGTCATCCAGGTATGGCTCCGACTGGACGCCTGACGCGTTGGTCTCCAGGTTCGCCCGCGCGATGTGGATATCCTGTCCTGCTTCCTCTGACACCCGCTGCGAGGCAGACCCGATGCCGTAATCCATGGACCTGGTCACTTCGTACATCCCCTTCGTGAAGAAATGAATCTTGACGGAGGTGTCTCCCAGGTCGAGGACTGCGTAGTCCTGAGCCATCTCCCCCTCGGGAGTGCCCTTGATCTTTGCCTCCAGAAAGCGGAATACGGCAGCATTGGCCGGTTCGATCGATACCAGCTTGATATGGGCGCGCTTTGCCATCTGCTGGTGGGAGGAAATCAGGGTCTTGCTGGCGGCGCACGCGATCAGATGGAGCTGCCCGTCATTGTCCTGATCCGGCAGCACCGCATAATCATAGATATAATTCCCCATGTCCTCGGTGATGTAGTCATGGAACTCATAGGGAAGGTTTACCTTAAGCTGCTGTATGCTCATCATCGGCATCGAGACATTGCGCAGGTATACCTCATGGATCGGCATGCACAGATGCGCATTTTTGATGGACACATGGCTTTTCTTCAGCATCTCACGGAGGAAATCCCCCATCGCGTCATACGAGATGATATGGTTTTCCTTCATGATGCCATCCGGAACGGTGTCCACTAACAGCCGCCGGACGACGCCGCCTTTTTTCACGGCAATCTTCGCGCGGTTGTTCCCTATATCGATTCCCAGGCAGGTTTTCTCAGCCAATCCTGATTCCCCCTTCTATGGATCTGTCCTGTCACATGATCAGCGACAGATACCAGTTTACAAATTGTTCTCCCCACAGCAGGCTGAAGAATGCGGCGATTGAGATCGCAGGGCCGAACGGCACCCTGCGCGCGCGCATCAGGGCTGCGATGATCAGCCCGACGATGCAGGACAGGATCAGCGAAAACAGCCCATTGGCCAGACCGAGGTACAGTCCGGTCATAAAATACAGCTTGATGTCCCCGCCTCCCATGCTCTCTTTCCCGAGCAGCCGGTCAAACAGCAAAGATAACGCAAGCATGCCGCCCCCGATCGCAAAGGCTCCGATCAGGCCTGCCAGCAGGTTTGTGCCCCATATGGAAAATGACAGCCCTTCCCCCGCTTCCAGATAGCGGACGGTCATGCCCGTCAGGCTCAGCTTCCGGTCTGCCAGCCAGGAGGTTCCAAGATACCAGACAATCCCGGCCAGAATATATCTGTCCGGAATCTCATAGATCTCGAAGTCTACCAGCGACAGGACAAACAGGATGCAGAACAGTACGATCACAACAAGGGTGCGCGGGGTCAGGCCGAATCTTAAAAATGATATCACAAACCCGAGGCCGCACACAAGCTCCGTGGCCAGGCAGCGCGGGGAGATCCTCGATCCGCAATAGCGGCACCTTCCCCTCAGGAACAGATAGCTGAGTACCGGAATCAGATCCGCCACGCCAAGGGTATGGCCGCAGTCGGGGCAATAGCTCCTGCCCTTCAGGACGCTCTTATGGTGTGCAGTCCGCCATGCCATGCAGTTCAGGAAGCTGCCGAAGACGCTTCCAAACACAAAAGCAAGGACAGCTGCGTATATTCTCAATCCGCCTGTAAGTTCCATATCTGTTCTATATCCGGATTCTATGATCCACTCTTTGGTGCCAACCATGACCCGTTCTGCAGCTCTCTTTGGCACCTATGAAGTCGTCTGCGGTTTGCTCTGGCACCTATGAAGCCCCGGGCGGTTCGCTCTGGCATCTATGAAGCCCCCGGC
>CAMORF010000271.1 GCA_946623485.1 uncultured Clostridia bacterium | reverse complement strand
TCGGAATCCGTGGATTGTTCCGTGGTGGGAGGATGATTTCTGTTCATATGGAGAGAAGGTGACGGAATGACTTGCGAACGTTGTATGTATGACGCTCCATATCGTTGGTGTTGCAAACTTGAGTGCGGTGAGCATGAGTTTTGCCGTAATTGTACTGCAAATTCAAGAGGATCAGAATGCCCGGATGATGAGGTGACGGAATGGTTGAACCGACTTTTGAAAAAATCAGACGGATTATATATCCATTTATACGACTGATTACTGGACACGAGTATGATTGCTGTGGCAAGTGGTGGGCTAGGTGTTCGAAATGTGAGGAGGTGACGGAAAATGGCTGAATGGATTGTAGAAATTGGAGATGGGAATCCGCATATCAAGAGCATGAAAGAACTGGTGCGGTGTAAGGACTGCGTACATTGTCCAACAGAAGGGGAACAAGATGCTTGTTTCCCGGATGATGTCTGCCCATGTCAATGCGAAGATTATTACTACAGTTGGATACCGCAACCGAATTGGTTCTGCCCAAATGGGGAGAAGGTGACGGACAATGGCTGACGATAGAATCTTTCTTAAATGCAACATCTGCGGGGATACGCTATTCCTTGGAAAACAATTTGGCTTTAGTGCTTTTTACTGGAGAAACTATGGGCTTATGAACGGGGATAAAAATTCCCCATCTTTAGAGGATAGGCTGAACAAGTTTTACGAGGATCATTATCATCCAGAAGCAGGAATGGACAAGCGTTGGAACGGAGATTACAGCATAGCATATGAAAATGAATTGAGATGAGGTGACAATGGCGACAAACCGACCGAAGGAGGCCAGCTATGGAGAATAAGGACTCGCGCAGGGAAATCCGGCGCCTTCTCTGGAGATGGGGAAGAGTAACTGCAACTTGTATCCACAAGCAGCGCGAAATGCGCGAGTACATGGACCTGATCGACAGCGTTTCCGACGTTCACGCCGGCGTCCTGACCGGGATGCCAGGGAGCGGGAAAATCTCAGACAACACAGCGCGCGCGGCTGAGAAGCTGATCTACCTAAAGCAGCAGTACAAGATTCAGATTGACATGCTGGCCAAGGAAATCGAAGACGAACTGCGGTTCCGGGAATCAATCGACGATCTGATGAGGTCTGTAGAGGATCCGGCGAGGACGGTTATTGAGATGCGGTACAAGTATTGCTGGAGTTTTACGCGGATATCGCAGGAACTGAACTATGCAGAGTCCTGGGTTAAGAAACTGGAAGGGATCGCTATTTCAATTATTGGGAAAAACATAACGATCAGAAAAGAAGATACGAAAAGATACTTATAACCTGTTACGATGGTAATGCCCAAGAACGGGTTTCATAATACCTCCTTTGCTTAGGACCTGCGTACTCCTTTCCGCAGGTCCTTACTTTTGCAACACGGGCCGGTAGCTTAACAAGCAGCGCTGCGTTCATCCTCCAGCAGAGCCGGGGCAGATCCGGACCGGCCCTTTACCATAACGACAACGGCGTCCTCGGCCGAAACGGAGGCTTTACATGAATGAACAAAATCTTAAACCAGTAAGAACCGAGAGTGAAGCCAGAGAGAAAGGCAGAAGGGGCGGCAAGGCTTCAGGAGAATCAAGGCGCAAGCGCAAAACCCTGCGCGAAGAATTGCTTCTGCTGCTCGAAAACGGCGACGTCCAGGAGCGGATGTGCCTGGCATTACTGGATGAAGCGATGCATGGAAACAGAACAGGATCCGTAAAGGGCGCGTTCGAAACGGTGCGCGATACGCTCGGAGAAAAGCCCGCTGACAAGATGCAGTTGGATGGCGACATCAAATTTACATTCGGTGACGCGGAGGATTATTCCAAATGATTGAGGTCAACCTGGGCGAGAAACCGAACCCGCGCCAACAGGAATTCTTCCGGGCAAAGTACCGGCACATCGCCTATGGCGGGAGCCGCGGGGGCGGTAAGAGCTGGGCAATGCGGACCAAATTTATTCTGCTCGCCGGCAGGTATAAAGGCTTGAAGCTGCTCCTCCTCAGACGGACCCTTCCGGAGCTGCGTGAGAACCAGATCAAACCGATGCAGGCAACGCTTGCGCAGATTTGCAGTTACAACGAATCAAAGCACGAGTTTGCCTTTCCGAATGGCAGCGTCATCAAATGCGGATACTGTGACTCGGAATCCGACGTGTATCAATTCCAGGGGCAGGAATATGACGTGATCGGCATGGAGGAGGCAACGACGTTTACGGAATCGCAGATGCAATTCATAACGACCTGCAACCGTACAACACGTTCCGATTTCAAGCCGCGCATGTATTACACCTGCAACCCTGGCGGCGTCGGCCACGCCTGGGTGAAACGCCTGTTCATTGACCGGGAGTATCACGAAGGCGAGAATCCTGATGATTATTACTTCATTCCGGCGCGGGTGTATGACAACCCGGTCCTGATGAGAAACAACCCGGAATATGTCAAGACGCTGGAGGCCCTGCCTGAGCATCTCAGACGGGCGCATCTGGAAGGTGACTGGGATGTTCTGGCCGGACAATACTTCCCGAACTACCGGCGCGAGAAACATACTGTTGAACCATTCCCCATTCCGCAGGATTGGAAACGGTTCCGTTCAATCGACTGGGGATTCAATGATCCCTGCTGCGTGCTGTGGCACGCATGTGCGCCGGATGGCCGCGTGTATACCTACCGCGAACTGTACGTCCGGCAAACGCTTGCGAGAGATGTTGCCCTCCAGATTCTGCAATTATCAGGTCAGGAGCATATCGACTATACGGTCGTTTCTCCGGACATGTGGCAGAAGCGGGGGCAGAAAGATATCCAGGGTGAAAGCATTGCTGAAATCTTCACTACGAACGGAGTGCCTGTGATCCGGGCCGACAATGACCGCATGGTTGGATGGACGGTCATGCGGGAATACATGGCCGATGCTCCGGACGGTGTGCCGTACTGGCAGATATTCAGTACATGCAAGAACCTGATCAGAACCATCCCGCTGGCCGTGCATGATGAGCACAAGGTCGAAGATGTATCAGCGACCTGTGAAGACCATGCACTTGAATCGGCGCGGTACGGATTAATGTCAAGGCCGAGGCCGAACAAGATACGACCGGAGCCACAGCCGATCCCGTACAGCCCGTTTGAAACCAAGCGTCGCGTCAGAAGCGGCTTTTTTGATGTTTAGAGGTGAAACATGGCAGAAGGTACTCAGAAAACACTAGGATCCCTGACCGGGGAAGAATTTGTCAGCCAGGCATACACCCTGTTCGACGAATTCCGAAATGCGTATGAAAGCGAGTGGTCCAGGCTCGAAGCGAACGCGCGGCTGTATTACGGAAAGCATTGGGAGGATATGCAGTCACAGGATGCGGACCTGCCGAAACCAATGACGCCGGTCATTAACAGCACGATCGAAAACATGAAGGCCGACCTTGCGGACAATTTCCCGCAGGCAATCGTGCGGCCTGAAGCGCCGGAAGACCAGATGGTCGCGGATATCGTTGGCGCTTTGATTCAGAAGAATCACGACGCCAGCAATTACCGGCGAGAATATATGCGCTACGTCCATGACCTTTTGGTTGGTGGATACGGCGTACAGGAGGTCGGATACGATGCAACCGCGGACCATGGGATCGGGCGTGCGTTCATCCGGCACGTTGATAACCATACGGTCCTGTTCGATCCGCAGGTCCGCGACATCCAGCTAGGGCGCGCGGTGTTCAAGATGGCGCCGCAGACAATCGAATGGCTGGAAAGCAGATATCCGGACATGGCCGGGAAGTTTGCCGCGGATTCATTCACCCTGGAGGAGGACAGCGAACTGACGTATGACCAGA
>CAMORF010000270.1 GCA_946623485.1 uncultured Clostridia bacterium | reverse complement strand
GCCGGAGATCCTCATCCTGGACTCCATTCAGACCGTATCCAGCGCCGAATCGGATTCCGCGCCAGGCAGCGTCAGCCAGGTACGGGAGTGCACCATGCGGCTCATGCGGCTGGCCAAAGAAAAGGGGACCACCGTTTTTGTGGTCGGCTATATTACGAAGGAGGGCAGCATTGCCGGTCCCAAGGTGCTGGAGCATATGGTGGACTGTGTGCTCTATTTTGAAGGCGAGCGGAGCACAAGCTTCCGGATCCTCCGTGCCGCTAAAAATCGCTTCGGTTCCACCAACGAGATCGGCGTATTTGAGATGAATGAAGAGGGGCTGCGCTGCGTGGATAATCCCTCTGAGCTGCTCCTTTCCGGCAGGCCGGCCAACAGCCCGGGAACCTGCGTTGCATGCGTCATCGAAGGCACCCGTCCCATTCTGGCGGAGGTCCAGGCTTTGGTTACGCCCACCGGTTATAATGCGGCCAGGAGAAGCAACGGCATCGACTACAACCGGGCAGCCATGCTGCTGGCCGTGCTGGAAAAGCGCGGCGGGATCCCGGTAGGCAGCTGTGACGCCTATATCAATGTTGTGGGAGGTCTCAGTCTGGAGGAACCGGCAGCGGATCTTGCCACAGCTCTCGCTGTCGCGTCCAGCTACCTGGATCGGCCTTTGGGCTCGGAACTTGCAGCCATCGGAGAGCTGGGCCTGGCAGGGGAGATCCGCAGCGTCAGCAATCTGAATCAACGCCTTTCCGAGATCGCACGGCTGGGCTTTCAGCGCTGCGTGATCCCGGCTCACGTACGCAACGAGATCCGCTGCCCGGACAATCTGAAGCTTATCCCCGTGAAGAGCATCGGCGAGGCGATCGGCGCGGTTTTGGGTAAGAAGGCTGCGGAACGATAGGATTGTGATTTAATTTACAAATTAAGCATGCAAAAAACACAGGCTATCCGGTTCCTGACCATCGGATAACCTGTGTTTTTTGCACCAGAAAAGGGAAGCCCCTCATTTCTCCCGTTCTTTTCGCGTTTTACGCCCGATCGGATTGGCCATCGCAGCCTCATGGAGCGAAGCATTGTCCAAGTGGGTGTAGATCTGCGTGGTATTCAGGTTGCTGTGACCTAAAACCTCCTGGAGCGCTCTTGTATCCACACCGTTTTTCAGCATCAGAGTAGCAGCCGTGTGCCGCAGCTTGTGAGGTGAATAACGGGACGCGTCCAGGCCGGCCAGCAGCAGCTTTTTCTCCAGCATCTGCTGAACGCCTCTTACACCGAATCTGCAATTTTTCTGGCTGATAAACAGCGCATTTTTATCTTTTTCGTGGACATTCTCAACATTTCTGACCATCAAATAGTCATCGATCGCTTCCCGGCAGCCCTCGCCGAAATATACCACGCGTTCTTTATTGCCTTTACCAAGGACCCGCACGTGGTCTTCATACACATCCGTTACATTGAGCCCAACCAATTCCGAAACCCGCAGACCGCAGCTGATAAAGAGCATCAGGATGGCATAGTCCCGAAGTGCATAGGGGCCTTCACAGGCAGCCAGCAGCTTTTCGCATTCCGATTCTTCCAGGTAACGCGGCAAGCTGGCCTGGCGCTTGGGCATATCAAGTTCCAGGGTGATATTTCGGTCCAAAAGATGCCGTTTGGCGGTGAGGTATTGAAAAAAAGATTTTACTGTGGAAGTACGGCGGCAGCGACTGGCAGCAGAGAGCGACTGATCCGATTCCGGCGAAAAGGACTGATAACGGTAGAGCTCCTCAATTTTGATCGCCTTGAGAAAGTCCAGGTCAACGTCCGTGATATCGATCTCATCAAACGGTACGCTGCGATCCACCAGATGTCGTCTGCGTTTGAGGAACCGCAGAAGGATCTTCAGATCCAGATAATAGGCCATCACAGTGCGATCCGAGTGTCCGCGCACCGTGGAATGGTATTCCAGAAACTCCAGCACGATATCCGGAACGTCATTGATCTCATCCAGCTTCATAAGAGATAAAGCTCCTTTCTCCGTAATTCACGTTATAAATCTCGCTAAATTTATATTATGCGAGATTTCGTATCTATTTTGTTACGGGACTGCAAACACTTCCCCGTTGGTTTCAGTATAGAAAAGATTCGGCCATTTGTCAAGAATCATTTTCCGCTTTCGCTTACGGCTTCGCAAAACGCCTGGATCCAGTTATCTCATCCAATTCCATTGACACAAGGCGTCACACGCCCAAGCAGTCGGTCCCATCTGTAATTCGCGGGATCATACCTATTTTCTTCCTGTTGCTGTCGCCTGCCGGAATGCTGTACTTCATGGCGCTTTGCTTCATTGGTTCTTCCATGGCGTTCCTGTGGTTTGGCAAAGCATCCGCTACAGAGTTCCCGGCGCCACATTATCATCACTGTGCCGGGAAATCATGCCGTTCTTTCCCGCTCGGATGGATCACAATTCTCGGAGCAGACACTTCTCTGTTTCATTTGTCAAATTGTTGACAAATTTGCGTATGCTTTTCTTCTTTGAAATAATGATAATATTTGATAAATATAGCAAAAAATCGAGAGATTTCTTCTTGAAATGTTTATTATCTTCGTATTCTTTTCTTTTGCGCCGCCTATTTTCAATAAAAACAGGCTTCCATTGGATGGAAGCCTGTTTCTCAAATCGATGGGTTGTGATCAGAACTCGTCTTTGGGAGCGGCAAATCTGCTTGTATCGATCAGCGGATCCTTGGTCACGCGGATCGCATTGAGCAGCGTAGCCAGGACCGCGGCCGAATCCATGAACAGCACGAACCAGATGCTGCTGAGCCCCAGCATGCTGAGAAAGATCATCAGCGCTTTTACCGCGAAAACGAAGATCGCATTTTCCTTTGCCACCTGGACCATCCGGCGGGAAAGCTGCACGGCAAAGGGCAGCGCACTTGCCTTCTCCGGCGGGATCGCCACGTCGGCAAACTTGGTTTTCTGGCTGAAACGTACGTCCACATCCGCGGCGCTGTGCATTTCAAGGCCGTTGGAATACAGGAACATCACATGGTTCCTGGTTCCCTGGTTCAGATCCTCAATGTGCTGGAGCTTGCGCTCCGTGTCACACTCGCCGAAGACCTCGTCGAAGCCAAGCTTATCCGCAAACTTCTGGCTCTCCCCTGCCCCGTCCTCTGTCAAAAGAACGGTCTCACGCACACCGAGGTCCCGAACGCCTTCCAGCAGTTCAAGACCGATGTCGTTGGCCTGGGAAGCAAAGACGAGATAACCTACATAGCGGCCGGAAACGGTGAGGTAATAGACCTCTCCATCCTCCTCCGCTTCGGGAACCGCCACGCCTCGTGCCGTGAGGTAATCGTCGGTTGCCAGGATCACGGGCGATCCGCCGATCTTGACCTCAACGCCGCAGCCGGGAACGTCAACAAAATCGCTGATCACTTCCAGCTTGTAATCCTGCTCGCTCAGCGCGGGGATCGCCTTGGCAAAGCCCTGCTCGGAGTAGTACACCGCATGGGCAACGAAGCTCATGAAGGTCTTTCTGTCCAGAACATCGGAATGCACGCTCTGGAGCTCCGGAGCACCGGAGGCAAAAATACCGGCCTTGTCGAAAACAGCAACATTGGTATCTGCCGTTTTCTCCATTACCTTTCCATTGCGGAACAGGATGCCGTTTCTTGCGCCGTAGCAAAGGCCCACCAGCGCGGTATAGGGCATCGCGATGACCACAGATGCCGGGATCGCCGTCATCATGATCATCAATGCTCTGTGGATGGCCACGCTGTAGGTGTAGTCGCCGAGCCTGGGCAGCAGGAAGATATAGAGCAGCGCGATGACCATAGCGATCTTGAGCAGCAGATCGGCGCTGCGAAAGGC
>CAMORF010000269.1 GCA_946623485.1 uncultured Clostridia bacterium | reverse complement strand
GAGGATCGCACGGGCGCACAGCGGAATTATGCCGCTTTAGCGGCGTGCGCCCGGCAGATCCTTAATTCGTTTACGATTCATTGATATTTACAACTATACGGTTTAGAATACCCCCAGGAACCTTGAGAAGGCATGGAGAACGCCATGAATCATAATGAAAACAATCCGAATACGCCACCGGGCAAGGGCAGGCTGCACTTTAATGACAGGGATAAGAAGCTTCTCCTGATCCTGTTCGCCGCGATTGCATTTTACTTTGTAATCGCGAAATTCAGTGCGCTGAGATCCTTCTTCAACACGGTATTTCTGGTTTTGCGCCCGCTCCTTGTTGGATTTGCCATGGCATTCCTGATGAATCCGATGATGCGGTTTATGGAGCGGCATATTGGTTCGTTCCTGGAAAAAAAGCGCGGGAAACGAATCGGGGAGAAGGGCCAAAAGTTCATACGGGTCCTCACCGTGATCCTGTCAGCCGCGATCCTGATCGGCCTGATTGCCGCATTCCTTTCTTTTGTTGTCCCGCAGTTTTATGACGCGGTTCAGAACCTGGCAGAACATCTGGAGGAAAAGATTGTCGGTGTCATTGACTGGGCGGATGACCTGACAGGGCACCAGTTTGCCCAGGCAATGGAAGATGCTAAGAACAGTGACAGAATCAAAGAGTTTATAGCAAACGCGAAAAGCTGGATCACGGCCTACCTGAAGGTGGATCTCAATGACAGCCAGAGCATCGCTGCCATCGCGACAACCCTCGGGACGGATGCGATCATGGTGCTTGTCAATGTGCTGGTCGGTCTGTTCCTTGCAATCTATATGCTATTATGTAAGGAAAGATACACGGGGCATATCAAGCGGTTCCTCTACGCAGCCTTGAAGACGGAGCATGCCAACATTGCCCTGGAGATCGGGCGGAAGGCAAAGGAGATCTTCTATGGTTTCATCATCGGGAAGATGATTGATTCGGCCATCATTGGCGTGATTTGCTTTTTCAGCATGCTCATCATGCGGATGCCGTATCCGATCCTGTGCTCATTTGTCGTAGGTGTCACGAATATCATCCCGGTTTTCGGACCATACATCGGAGCGACCCCGACGGTCATCCTCCTCTTCGTGACAGATCCGCCCAAAGGAATTATTTTCCTGATCTACATCCTGATCCTGCAGCAGATCGACGGAAACCTGATCGGGCCGAAGATCCTGGGCGATTCCACAGGCATCAGTTCCTTCTGGGTTATCATCGCGGTGGTAGTCGGCGGAAGCCTGTTCGGCTTCATGGGCATGCTGATCGGCGTCCCGACGCTTGCCTTGCTCCTGTATATCGTGGACAAGGTTACGGAACTTCGTGCCAGGAAGAAACACTTGCCCGCACTTCCGGAAGAATACATAGAGATAGACCACATCGAAGCACAATCCGGGCAGGTGGTATACCAGGGGGAGGAGAAGGGGGATGCCTGCATGGATCCAGACGAGAAATCATAAAAGCATAACGGCTTCCCCATCGAATATTTCGTTGAAAACCGATGGGTCTTTTGATATGCTATTTTTATATCATTATGTCATCGCCCATGGAGCAGGGATTCCGGCTGGCGTGACGATACATACGATAAGAGGCTTTGTGAGCTTCTTGAGTGATGTAGAGACGATAAAATCGAGCGGTGCCGAGAACAGCTTTTTTGCCAGATGGTCAGGGTATGAGGCAAGCGTAAACAGTCAGCGCGTCAGGTTTGCCGGGTTGGATGCAAGGCTCGGCAAGGTACCTGCGAAGGGAAAGAGCGTTGCGTTTGTCGGAGGAAGCGGCTGCGGAAAATCGGCCCATTCAGCTGCTGTGGATACTTTGCTGGTAGCCGGCAAGGTGCTGATGGAAAAGGGTGAGCTGAAGACTCTGGATGAGGAAAGAATCATGTTCGAGGCCCAGAGATGTGCTGACAGGCTGGTCAATTTACATGGGGCTGAAAAGTTACAAAAAAACCATTAGCCTTCAGGGCAGATTCTCCGTATAATGGAACAGACGGGCAAAAACAGGTCCGTGACAAATGAAAACTTTCATAAGGGGAGGAAAGTAACATGTCAGAAATGAAGAAAGCGCTTAGCAACGAAGAGATGAGCGGCGTCAACGGAGGCGTCAGCAGGATCGTAGATACCAAGCAGCCGATCGACGCAGTTGTCCGCAGTGGCCCGGGAATAACCTACCCGCAGATCGGATCCCTGAAGAACGGCACCCAGGTCAACACCACCGGGAACGTATCTTACAATCCGCAGGATGGCAGATCCTGGCATGAGATCAACTACCCGATGTACGGCTGGATGTCCGGCACCCTGCTTGGATTCTACTAATTCGTGACAGCTGCCATGTGTTAAACAGCAATTGATCAAAATCGATTGATCAGCAGCGGTCGATCAAAACAGAAACTGAAACATAAAAAGGCGCATACTCTCATGCCAGAGGGATGCGCCTTTTTTGGCAGAGATTCGACACCCTTCAGCGAGGAAGGCCTTGTGTTCTGAGGGATGAGAGGGGTAAGGATAAAATGTGTGCTCTTGTATGAGCGAGTATCAGGCAGCCGGCAAATGGACATCAATGCCCCTTTGGCGGCTGTTTATGATATAATCAGGAAAGCTTTGGTGGTCGTTTCATTTGCAGGAGATATGATACCGGATGAAAGCCGCTGGTTAAGTATAGAAGTGACAGGAAAGAGGAGAGGAAAACATGAGTCAGCAGGGAATCGGTACAAAATGTGTGCAGGCGGGATATACTCCGGAGAATGGCGGGCCGCGCCAGATTCCGATCATTCAGTCCACGACGTTTAAATATGATACCAGTGAAGACATGGGGAAGCTGTTTGATTTGGAGGCACCGGGGTATTTTTATTCCCGCCTCCAGAATCCGACATGCGATTATGTCGCGGCCAAGATCGCGGCGATGGAAGGCGGGGCTGCAGGCATGCTGACCTCTTCCGGGCAGGCTGCGAACTTTTTCGCTATCTTCAACATCTGTGAGTGCGGAGACCATATCGTCGCGTCCTCCACGATCTACGGCGGAACCTATAACCTGATCAAGGTAACGCTTGCCAAGATGGGAATCGAGTCTACCTTTGTCGCACCAGATGCTACGGATGAAGAGCTGGACGCGGCGTTCCGTCCGAATACAAAGGTGATGTTCGGCGAATCGATCGCCAATCCGGCCCTCACGGTCCTGGATATTGAAAAATTCGCGGCGGCAGCCCACCGGCACGGCGTCCCGCTGATCGTGGACAATACATTTCCGACCCCGGTAAACCTGCGCCCGATTGAGTGGGGCGCGGATATCGTCACCCATTCCACGACCAAGTACATGGACGGCCATGGCGCGGCAGTCGGCGGCGCCATCGTGGACAGCGGGCACTTTGACTGGATGGCGCACGCGGAAAAGTTCCCCGGCCTGACCACGCCGGATGAATCCTACCACGGGATTGTCTATGCTGAGAAATTCGGTCAGGAAGGAGCATTTATCACAAAAGCTACCTCGCAGCTGATGCGCGACTTCGGCTGCGTGCAGTCCCCCCAAAGCGCATTTTACCTGAACATGGGGCTGGAGTCTTTGCACGTGCGGATGGCCCGTCATGTGGAAAATGGACTTGCGGTTGCGCGTTTCCTGGAGGAGCATCCCCTCGTGACGAAGGTCCATTACCCCGGCCTTCCATCCGATGGCAGCTATGCCCTGGCACAGAAATACCTGCCGAAGGGTGGCTGCGGCGTCGTATCCTTCGAGCTTTCCGGCGGGCGGAAGATGGCAGAGCGCTTTATGAAACGGCTGAAGCTGGCGGCGATTGAGACTCATGTCGCGGATGCCAGAACCTGCTGCCTGAACCC
>CAMORF010000268.1 GCA_946623485.1 uncultured Clostridia bacterium | reverse complement strand
CTCGAATGAAAATCCTGCGCAATCTGCACAATTTATTTTGTAACAGCTCCTTATTGATGTTGCATATGGATGGTGCTTATTATTCCGAACGTGGAATATTATACTCCGAACGTGGAATATTATACTTCAAACGTGGAAGTTTATGCTTACATTATACAGGGAAAAGTTCCTCATGGAAACCGTTACGATAAGCGCCGCTGAAACAGCAGCCATTGAAACAGCTGTTGAAACCTGTTTTTCATCGGTCAAGGATACATAAGGGCTTCCTGCAGCTTTCCTCCACAAAAAATCTGATAATAAAGGATATTCTTGCAGGAAAAGGCGTTCTATGCTACATTGTTTACATAAGATTTCATCCGCAGTCGTTCTTCTGTTATGGATGAGATTCTTGCACTCGCTGCATCCCCGGGAAGCATGGAGGGGAGGGTATGGATTACTCGGATTCTCAAGCTGACGAACAGGAGAGTGACTGTTTTTTATCATGATTTGTAACTGTTCAGTGAAGTGCGCGCTGCGCGATGGGGGAACAGTTACCATGATTTGCAGCAATGACAAGGAGCCGGATTACTGGAGGGACTGCCTGTGATCAATTGGGTGATTGATGCCATGATCTTCGCGGGAAGCGGACTGATGGTCTATAATATCTATGGCTTCATCCGGTTTGAGCGGTATATCAAAAGGAAGAAAACCTGGAACGGAAAAAACGGTATCCTGTATCTTCCGATTCTTCTGCTGCTCTTTTTCCTGGCAGGCTATCTTGTAATCGGCATCTTCGGGAAGCCTGACCTGATGATGGGCGGAATCCTGTTCGGGGGAAGCGTTTTCGTATTTGTCATGTACCGGCTCCTGAACGTGATTATCCAGAAGGTGATGGAAAGTGAACATCTGGAGGCGGAGCTTCTGGCTGCGGAAGAGAGCAGCCGGACGAAAACCAGTTTCCTGGCCACGATCAGCCATGAGATGCGCACCCCGATGAATGTCATCCTGGGGATGGATGTGCTTGCGCTGAAGAATCCGGACCTTCCGGAACAGACCCGGGATCAGCTGGAAAAGATCGGCCACAGCGCCAGGCACCTGTCCGGGCTGATCAACAACATCCTGGATATGCAGGAAACCGGAAGGAGCGAGGCGGCCCTGCGCAGCGATTCATTCTCCCTGCGGGATGCACTGGAGCAGATCAATGGCGTGATTTCCGCGATGTGCGAGGAAAAAGGGCTTACCTACGAGACTGCGTTCGCGGAATGTGCGGCGCGGGATTACAGGGGAGACGCTGCGCAGCTCAAGCGCGCGCTGATCAACATCCTGGACAATGCTGTCAAGTTCACGGATCCGCCGGGTACTGTGCGGTTTGAGGTGACTTGTACGAAAGACGGAGACACCTGCACGCAGATGCATTTCATCATCACGGATACAGGCGTCGGGATCGACAAAGAATTCCTGCCGAAGATCTTTGAACCCTTCGCGCAGGAGGATATGAGCTTTACGAACCGCTTTGGCGGGAGCGGGCTTGGGCTTGCGGCCGCGTACAACATTATCACCCATATGGGCGGGAACATTGCGGTACAAAGCGTAAAGGATCAGGGCTCCACGTTCACGGTGACGATTCCGCTGATTGCTCCGGAAGCGGAGAATAGGAAGGAAAATGCGTGCTGCTGCGGAGGGGAATGTGTCGACACTCCGGTCAGCCTGGAGGGATGCCGGATTCTGATTGCGGAGGATCTGCCGGAGAACGCGGAGATTGTCGCGGACCTTTTGGAGCTGGAGGGTGCCGAGAGTGATCACGCCGAAAACGGCCTTGTTGCCGTGAATATGATGAAGGAGTCACCCAGATACCGGTACGACGCGATCCTGATGGATCTGCGCATGCCGGTGATGGATGGCCTGGAGGCAGCAGGGAAGATCCGGGCGCTGCCCCGGCCGGACGCGAAATCCATCCCGATCATCGCGCTCACGGCCAACGCATTTGAAATTGATGTCCAAAATTCTTTGAAGGCTGGCATGAACGGACATCTTGTAAAACCTGTAGACGCTGACCTTCTGTATCAGGAATTGAAGAAATGGATCCGTAAGACAAAGGGAGAAGGGGGCAGGACACAGACATGATCCAATCAAAACAGATTGAGAGGCCAAAGTTGGTCCTGGTCGTAGATGACCATGAGATTAACCGTGACGCGTTGGGCGTGATCCTGGAGGATGAGTACAACATTATATTTGCTGAGAATGGAAAGGAAGCGCTGGATCAGGTCTATCGTTATGTGGACGAGCTTTCGATCATATTGCTTGACCTCAATATGCCGGTGATGTCGGGGTTTGAGGTGATGCAGCACATGAAGGAGGACGAACGGCTTAGAGACATTCCGATCCTGGTGCTGACCGCGGATAAGAGCGCTGAGCTGAAAGCGCTTCAGATGGGCGCGGCTGACTTTATCACGAAACCATTCGACATTCCGGAGGTGATCGTGGCAAGGGTGAGCGGCATTCTGGAGCGCAGTGAGGGGAAGAAGCTGATCTCTGCCGCGGAGCACGACTGGCTTACGGGGCTGTATACGCGTAACTTCTTTTTCGAATATGCCGGCAGGCTGTATCAGTACCATCCGGAGCTGCATCTGGACGCGATTGTCATTGATATTGAAAAGTTCCATACCATCAATGCTGTGAACGGGCGGGAATTCGGCAATTCGGTCCTGAAGGAGATCGGTATGGAGATCCGCGCGTTTCTGACGGAAAATGAAGGAATTGCCAGCAGAATCGAGGCGGACCGTTTTAACATCTACTGCGTGCAGCAGGCGGATTACCAGGAGCTTCTGGACCGGCTGCAGAAACGGGCAAGCAGGCTTTCCGCAAAAGTGAGCATTCATCTGCGGATGGGCGTGATGCCCTGGAACCGTGAGATCGAGCCGGTCCAGATGTTTGACCGTGCGCGGGCAGCCTGCAACATGATCCGGGGGGATTACCAGAATCCCCTGATGATCTATAACGACGAGCTGCACCGGCGGGAGCTTTTGAACCAGCGTCTGCTGAATGACCTGAACAACGCGACGAAGGAGTTTCAGCTGAAGGTTTATTATCAGCCGAAATATGATGTCCAGTCCGACCCGCCCAGACTCAAAAGCGCGGAGGCCTTGATCCGCTGGGTCCATCCGGAGCTTGGGATGATCTCTCCGGGGGAATTTGTCCCGCTGTTTGAAGGGAACGGGCTGATCAGTATTGTTGACAGCTTTGTCTGGAACGAGGCGGCAAGACAGGTTTCGAGGTGGAAGGAGAAATATCATTTCCTCCTGCCGGTCTCCGTCAACCTGTCCCGCGCGGATGTATTTGACCCGACCCTGGTAGACCGGCTGGTCAGCCTGATCGAGGAAAACGGGCTGTCCTTCAAGGATATCAAGCTTGAGGTGACGGAATCGGCTTATACGGACAAGGCCAAGGATCTGCTCGATATCGTCAGGCGGCTGCGGGAGCTTGGGTTTGAGATTGAGATGGATGACTTTGGCTCCGGCTACTCCTCACTGAACATGCTGTCCGACATGCCCATCGACGTATTAAAGATGGATATGAAGTTTATCCGGAACATTGAGTCCAATGAAACGGACATGCACCTGGTACGGCTGATCCTGGACATCGCCAAGTATCTCAGGCTGATGGTCGTGGCGGAAGGGGTTGAGACAGAGGGACAGCTCTCCCTCCTCAAGGAGGCCGGATGTGACCTGGTGCAGGGATTCTATTTCTCCCGGCCGATCCCGCCGGAAGAATTTGAAAAGCTGATTGAGAAGGAGCTTGCGATCGCGGCGGAGCAATAAATCGCCGGAATGAAAACCGGGAATCGTGCAGACATAAAACGCAGACACGAAATGC
>CAMORF010000267.1 GCA_946623485.1 uncultured Clostridia bacterium | reverse complement strand
TATCGGATGAAAAGACAAGCAAGATGTACAAGTTATTTTGTAACAGATCCTAACCTGAACAGATCCTGACGACTCTCCTTCGAAACAATCGAAGGAGAGTTTTTTAATAGACCAATCGGGCTGCGTCGACTGACAACAACGCAGCAAATACATGCGAAGACAAGCCAGATGCATGAGTTTATTATCTACAGATCCTATATCGATACCGTCAGCCTTGGCGGCCGAGGGTTTACGCTTCTCGCGCAGGAGGGGGCGGAGCCTGTCTGATCATTCGTTCTCAAGCTCTTTCTGCAGAATCTTTTTATACTCGCCAAACTGTTCCAGCCTGTCCTGGGTCACCTCCGGGTACTGCGGATCCATTTCCTTGAGCGTATGCAGGATGATCTCGCTGACGATCAGGCGCATGTACCATTTATGGTCTGCCGGTACGACATACCACGGCGCTTCCTCCGTAGCGGTGTGGTTGATGGCCTCCTCAAAAGCCTCCTGGTAGTCATCCCAGTATTTACGCTCTTCAAAGTCTGAGCCTGAGAACTTCCAGTTCTTTTCCGGCTCCTCGATACGCGACAGGAAACGGCGGGCCTGTTCCTTCCTGGAGACATTCAGGAAGATCTTCACCGTACGGATGTTATTGTGCCACAGATACCGTTCATAATTACAGATATCCTCATAGCGGTAATCCATGATCTTATGGCGGTCAATCCTGTTCGCGTTTGCCTGTGTTTTCCACAGCTTTCTGACCCGGTAGATCAGAACCTCTTCATAGTGAGAACGGTTGAAGATCGCAATCTCCCCTTTCATCGGAGCCTGCTGCTCGATTCTCCAGAGGAAATCATGCGCAAGCTCAGTGGAAGAGGGCGCCTTGAAGGCAGATTCCGTGACCCCATGGGGGGACAGGCAGGTCAGCACCGCCGCGATTGTCCCATCCTTTCCGGCAGCGTCCATGGCCTGGAACAGGAAGATTACGCCCTCTTTCTTCTCGGCGTAGAGCCTTCTTTGCAGCTCTCCGATCTTGTCGAAGTTTTTCTGCATCTTCTCCTCAGCCTTCTCGCGATTGTCCTCAAAAGAGGTCTCATTCGTGGATACCTTGCTCAGCTTAAACTTCTTGCTGCCATCATATCTGTATTTTTTCAGCATAATCACAATCCTTTCCTTGTCGGCTTAACCTGATTTGTTATATTATACCATAGATTGATCACAAATTGTGAGGATTTGCTCTTTGGCTTTTTGCTTTCTCCATTCAATCATTCATTGCATCAGCCGCATTTTGCCGCCCGCAGGCCGGAAAACAGATTATTCCGTTATGGAACATGTGATTTTTCCGCTGAATTTTCCTGCCGGAGGCGTTGTCATGGATGGCTGATTCGCGTTATGATTACGGCGTGTGTCTACACTTCCTGTTGTAAGTAGCTGTAAATGTTTTAAGAGAAGGAAATGATATGTCTAATGCGAAGTCAAAACCAGTCATCAGGGTCAGTTATGGAATCTTATTCTGGCTGTTTATGATCGCGAATCTCGGCGGATTACTGATCGAAGGATTTTTCTGTCTGTTCGCGTATGGAAAATGGGAATCCCATGTGGTGACGATGTGGGGCCCGTTTTGCCTGCTTTACGGGTTTGGCACGGTAGGATTCTACCTGGTGGCTGCCGCGCTGCAGGGGAAGGGATACTGGCTGGAGTTTATCGGACACGGCCTGGTGGGAGATGGCCTGGAAGTGATCGGAGGATTGCTTCTGGAATTCGGCCTTGGTATGCGTGCCTGGGATTATACGGATCATTTTTTAAACTTCCGTGGTTATATCAGCCTGAGAATGACAATTGTCTGGGCAGTGATCGGCTTTGCTTTTGGCCGTTTCTGCCCGTTGATCAGCAGAGGGCTGTCTCATTTTGAACATGGCATATACCGGGTTCTTATCATCGTCCTGTCTGTTTTCATGGCGGTCAATATGGTTTTCACCGCAATCTGCATCACGCGCTGGAGCCGGCGCCATTATGGGGTAAAGGCGGAATCTTCTTTCGAGAGATTCCTGGATAAGACATATGACGACGAATACATGTCAAAACGGTTTATAGAATGGCATTTTCTGGACGAAGCGAAGTCCTGATGCACATTATGAGGCAATAACTATTCAGTGCTCCCTCAGCTCAGAACGGTTTGTGTTCTGAGCAACAGGGTGTGGTGAGTAGTTATATTTGTTATATGACAAAGGAGAAAGATAGGTATGGAGCTTTTTCATGGCAATATCATCTATTCAAAAAACAGGGAGAAGCTGTCTGAGTGGAAGGACAGCTATCTTGCTGTCGAAGGCGGCGTGGTCGAAGGAATCTATCCCTGCCTTCCGGAGAAATATGCCTCCCTTCCGGTGACAGATTTTGGCGAGGACCTGATCATCCCTGCATTTTCCGACCTGCATGTCCATGCGCCGCAATATCCGCAGCGGGGGATTGAGATGGATCTGCTGCTGCATGACTGGCTGCATCAATATACATTTCCGCTGGAACGGCGGTATGAGGATCCGGAATTCGCCCATGCTGCGTATGATGCCTTCCTGGATGATATGGTGGAACACGGCACGATGCATGCTGTGATATTCGGAACCATCCACCGGGAGGCAACCGGTTACCTGATTGAGCGCATGGAACGGATGGGATTGCACGGCCTGGTCGGCAAGGTCAACATGGACATGGACAGCCCGGATTACCTGTGTGAGACAACAGAAGATTCCTTGCGTGAGACGGAATTGTTCCTGGAGCAGTACCAGGGCAATCATACGGCGAAACCGATCCTGACCCCGCGGTTCGCGCCGACCTGCACGTGGCCTCTTCTGAAGGGGCTGGGAGAGCTGGGGAGAAAATACCAGGTCGGCGTGCAGACCCATCTGGTGGAGTCCTTGTGGGAGGCTGCGCAGGCAAAGAAGCTGTATCCGGAGTGCGGATGCGATACAGGCATCTATGAACAGGCGGGTTTGCTTGGAAATGGCCCTGCGGTTGGCGCGCATTATATCTTCGCGGAGGAAGAGGACACCAGGATCATGAAAAAGTACGGTGTTTATGCGGTGCAGTGCCCGGATTCCACCAACAATATCCTGGCCGGAATCATGCGGACCGGGGCGTTGGCTGACGAAGGCGTCAGGCTTGGCCTGGGAAGCGACATAGCAGGGGCTTCCAACCTGGGAATCTACAGCCAGATCGCCCGGAGCGTGCAGCTGTCAAAATACAAGGTGTTTTATGAGCCGGAAGGTAACAGGATTGTTTCTTTGGCCCAGGCATTTTACATGGGAACGAAAGAGGGCGGCGCGCTCTTTGGCAATGTAGGCAGCCTGGAGCCGGGCTATTCCTTCGATGCGCTGGTCATCGGAGGGATCGCGGATCATTTCCATAAACTGTCTCCGGTTCAGCTGCTGGAAAGATTCTGCTATCTCGGAGAGACGAAGCATATCCGCGCAAGGTACCTTGCAGGAAAGAAATTGGGGACCGGCTGATCTGGAGCCATGCATGGCAAGCTGCCCCGCAATGCAAGCAGTCCTGCATGGTAGTATGTGCTTCAGGCCGGCGAACGGACAGATAGCGTAGAAAGAAGAGAGATGAATGATGAAAATCTCATCAACGATCAAGAATATGACACGTTATTCCATCATCGGCATCTCCGCCACCTGTGTAGAATGGCTGGTCTTTTTTAATTTGAACACCCGATAAAAATAATAGTGGCACTGTCGTCTGTAATTGGGATGAGCACTCTGTCAGGAATGGATCTGCCGGGGAGATTCATGCTTCATAAGTGCGGATTTGGTCGGTATTTCACTTACTACGGCGAGGCTTTCCAACGCAGCAGATGAGCGTTTGGACAAGTCAGA
>CAMORF010000266.1 GCA_946623485.1 uncultured Clostridia bacterium | reverse complement strand
ATGTGACGCAAGGACCGGAAGCGGTTGATGTGATGCGCGGACCGGCAGTGGTTGATGTGATGCGCGAATCGGAATTTGAGGAGCTCTACGTCCCGCGCATTGAAGGACATACCAGGGCATTTGTCAAGGTGCAGGACGGCTGTAATCTTTTCTGCAGTTATTGCATTATCCCCTATGCCCGCGGGAGAATCCGGAGCCGCAGGATGGAGGACGTGAACAAGGAGCTGGAACGTCTTGCGTCCCAGGGAGTCCGGGAGGTTGTCCTGACCGGAATCCATCTTTCCTCCTATGGGGTTGACTTTTCCGGGGATATCCGGCAGGCATATGGAGAGAACGGGGAGAGGAAGACATGGCAGGAACGTTCGAAACTGATCGATCTGATTGAGAGGGTCTCGCGGATCGAGGGAATCGACAGGATCCGCCTGGGATCTCTGGAACCTACGGTCATAACAGAGGAATTTGCCGGCAGGCTGGGAGCGATCGGGAAGCTCTGCCCTCATTTCCATCTCTCCCTTCAGAGCGGGTGTGACAGCGTCCTGAAACGGATGAATCGTCATTACACAACCGGGGAATACCTGCGTTGTCTGGAAATCCTGCGCGGGACATTCAAAGATCCGGCGGTCACGACGGATGTGATCGTGGGATTCCCGGGCGAGACAGAGGAAGAGTTCCGGACCACGGAACAGTTCCTGGAGCAGGCGCATTTTTACGAGACACATCTGTTCCGGTATTCCATGCGGGCAGGAACCAAAGCCGCGCGTATGGAAGGCCAGATTCCGGAACCGGTAAAAGAAGAGCGTCTTTCCCGCCTCCAGGCGATTGACCGGAGGATGCGGGAGATTTTTGAGCAGCGCTGGGAAGACCAAAAAGCGGAGGTTCTGTTTGAGGAGCTGGCACAGGTGGACGGGAACGGCAGGCTCAGTGCCCCGAACAGCGGTGCAGCGCGGAAGAATCCGGCCATGACGGTGACTGCTTCCCCGGGGCAGGAGAAATTGTATACCGGCTATACGCGGGAATACATCCGTATATATGCCCGGTCGTCCGAGGATCTGCGGGGGCAGATCCGGAGCGGAAGGATGGGCAGGCGGAATCAGTTTTTTCCCGATGAACTGTCGTCCGGGTAAAATTGTTACATTTGTTACAAGGCAGGGTTGAATCTTTACGAATTTTCGAATATACTGGACATAGCTGTTAAGCGAATTGGGAAGGTATCAGAGGACTGCAGACTATGGCTGATTTATATAATACTCAATACTTCAATGTTGAGACTGATCCGGAGATGCGCGTCAAGAAGGTGCTTGAGCTTGTTTATGTCGCCATGACGGAGAAGGGGTATAATCCTGTCAATCAGATCGTCGGGTATATCATATCGGGCGATCCGACGTATATTACCAGTCATAAGAACGCGCGCAGCATGATCATGAAGGTTGAGCGCGATGAGATTGTGGAGGAATTGCTCAAGGAGTATATCCGAAACGAATCGTGGAAGAGATTTACATGATACCTGAATTACAGAAACAGGCTCGTTCAGCGAGTGATTATGGCCGGGTCATAGGGCTCGACTATGGTTCAAAGACGGTTGGCGTGGCAGTATCTGATCCGCTGCGCCTGACCGCCCAGGGTGTGGAGATCATAAGGCGGAAAAGCGAGAATAAGCTGAGGCAGACGCTTGCCCGGATTTGTGAGCTTGCATCCCGGTATCAGGCCGAGACGATCGTTCTCGGGTTTCCCCGGAATATGAATGCTACAATCGGAGAGAGGGCTGAGGCTGCGCTTGCATTTGGCAAAATGTTGAAAAAGCGCACGTTGCTTCCTGTCGTCCTGTGGGATGAGAGGCTGACGACGGTCGCGGCTGACCGGATTATGGATGAAACCGGCGTGCGGAACCATAAGGAATATGTGGATGAGCTTGCGGCGATGCTGATCCTGCAGGGATACCTGGATCGTTTGAATGCAGGGCTGCCGGTACCCGGAGGAATAGAGGATGAAGACGGAACAGAATAAGATTACGCTCGCGTCCCCGCAGGATGGGGGAGAGGTGGAGCTGTATGTGCTGGAGCAGACCCGGATCTCCGGGGTGAATTACCTGCTCGCGGCGGATGCGCCGGACGGAGACGGAGAGGCTTATATCCTGAAGGATGTCTCCCAGGATGGCGAAGCGGAAGCGGTGTATGAGTTTGTCGAAGACGACAGGGAACTCGCCGCGATTTCAGATGTTTTTTCCCAGATGCTGGACGACATAGCACTGGTTTAGGATCTGTCGATATATAACTTGCACATCTTGCTTGTGTTTTCATCCGATCACACAGCTCAAAAATCACTTACATAGCCCGCTATGCGCATGGTTTTTGAGCTGCACGCCCGAATGAAAATCCTTCGCAATCTGCACAAGTTATTTATCGACAGCTCCTTAAGCGCTGGAAGCAGATGGACCGGGCGGACTGCGCAGGTCAATTGTCTGGATTGTGCAGGTCAATTGTCTGGATTGTGCAGGTCAATTGTCTGGATTGTGTAGTCCAATTATCTGGATTGTGCATGTTATTTGTCTGGACTTTGCAGGCATACTGTTTGGATTGTGCAGGTCAATTGTTTACAGTGCATTCGATACTGAGTGGATGAATAGACAGAAAGAAGGAGATTTTGAGCAAAACATCAAAACTGAAGATTATACCGCTGGGCGGGCTGGAGGCCATCGGTATGAACATCACTGCGTTTGAATACGAGGATTCAATCGTAGTGGTTGACTGCGGCCTTGCATTTCCGGAGGATGACATGTACGGGATTGACCTTGTGATCCCGGATATCACTTATCTGATGGATAATGCAGCCAAGGTGAAGGGGTTTGTATTTACCCATGGGCATGAGGATCACATCGGCGCCCTGCCTTATGTGCTGAAGCAACTGAATGTGCCGATCTATGCGACGAAGCTGACGATGGGGCTGATTGAGCTGAAGCTGACTGAGCATGAGATCCTGAAGACAACGCGCAGGAAGGTGGTGCGCCCGGGGCAGTCGATTAACCTGGGGCAGCTGCGCGTGGAATTCATTCGGACGAACCATTCGATCCAGGACGCGGTTGCGCTGGCCATATTCAGTCCTGCCGGGACGGTTGTCCATACGGGGGATTTCAAGGTGGACTTTACGCCGGTTTTCGGCGATTCCATCGACCTGCAGCGATTTGCGGAGATCGGGCGCAAGGGCGTTCTGGCTCTCATGTGTGATTCCACCAACGCGGAACGGCCCGGTTATACTGCTTCGGAGAAGACCGTGGGGAAAGCGTTTGATACGATTTTTTCGGAGCACAGGCACAGCCGCATGATTGTTGCGACCTTCGCCTCCAATGTGGACCGTGTGCAGCAGATCATCGATACCGCTTATAAGTATAAACGCAAGGTGGTGATTGAGGGGCGTTCCATGGTCAATGTGATCTCCACGGCGCAGGAGCTTGGCTATATCAAGATCCCGGATAAAACCCTGGTCACCCTTGAGGAGATGAAGAATTATACGGATGAGCAGCTGGTCCTGATCACGACAGGGAGCCAGGGGGAATCCATGGCGGCCCTTTCCCGCATGGCGGGCGGAATTCATAAAAAGGTACAGATTAAGCCAGGGGACGTGATTGTGTTTTCTTCCCATCCGATTCCCGGAAATGAGAAGAACGTGTCGAAGGTCATGAATGAGCTCTACAACAAAGGCGCGGAAGTGATCTTCCAGGATACGCATGTATCCGGGCATCCATGCCAGGAAGAGATCAAACTGATCTATACCCTGGTGAAGCCGAAATATGCGATCCCGGTGCATGGGGAATACCGGCACAGGGTGGCACAGGCAAAGATTGCCGGAACCCTCGGATATG
>CAMORF010000265.1 GCA_946623485.1 uncultured Clostridia bacterium | reverse complement strand
GATCAGTTCATTTTCAGATCCTGACATTTTTCTTTTATGCTTTCTCCACAGCGGGCAGGTCGATCTCCCCTTCAAACACCGTGACGGCCGGGCCGGTCATGAATACCGTATTCAGTTCCCGGTCCCACTGAATCTGAAGATCCCCTCCGCGAAGGTGCACCGTCACGGCCGGGCCGGTCAGCCCATTGAGGATGCAGGCTACCGCAGTCGCGCAGGCGCCTGTCCCGCAGGCCCATGTCTCGCCGCTTCCCCGTTCCCATACTCTCATGGTAACATTGCTCCGGTCATCCACATGAATGAATTCCGTGTTCACGCCTTCCGGGAAAACCGGGTTATGCTCAAACAGCGGCCCGATCCCGCTGACGTCAAATCCTGCGACATCCGCCACCTGCACAACACAATGGGGATTCCCCATGGAGACGCAGGTTCCCTTCATGGAAAACCCTTCCTTCAGCGGAATCGGCGACTCGAGGGCGATCCGCCCCCACGGCTCCGTCTCCTGAATCCGGATCCCGCCTTTGGCCGCAGTCACATCAACGGGAATCTGCTCCGGGACCAGGATCGGAGCGCCCATGTCCACCCGCACCCGGTCTACCTTTCCGTCTGTTTTGTACAGCTGCAGGCGTTTGATTCCGGCAAGCGTCTCCACGGTAATCTCATCCTTCCGGGTGAGATGATGGTCGCTGACATATTTGCCAACGCAACGGATCCCGTTTCCGCACATCTTCCCGCGCGAGCCATCCGCATTGTACATCTCCATCTCAAAATCCGCCACCCGGGAAGGATTGATGAGAATCAGCCCGTCCGAACCGATCCCGAAATGACGGTCCGATACAAATCTCGCAACCCCTGCGGGATCTGACGGCCGGAAGCCGGAGCCGTCCACATAAACATAATCATTTCCGATTCCATGCATCTTTGTAAATCTCATACCTGTCTCCATTCTGCCCTGGGGCATCATTTCATACATTCTCTTGCAGCGAACAGGATCCGGTCCGTTCCCCGGTTCAAATCTCCCGCGCTCTGTCCGCCAGTGCCTTCTTCCGGCTGGATGTCCGCGCGATCTCCAGGCTGCCTGTCCGTGCTATTTCCTGGCTGGCGGGATCCGCTTTCCGGCAGGCCGCATGCCGCTTCCGGATAAGCCGGCCCTTCGTCCTGATGCCGGCAGCATTCCTCCTCCGGATAGGCCTGCCCTGCGCCTTCCGGCTTCAGGCCTGCTTCGCGCAAAAGCGCTTCCACCTCTTCGACACGCCATGCCCGCTCACGGTGCGTTTCCAGGAACCGTTCGTACATCCCGTTTTCCCGGCGCAAAAAAAGCGTCAGGTCATACTCATTGATCCGTTCCCCGGCATCATAGCTATTCTCCCAGATAAAACTGCAATCATCACGGGATTCGGCAAATGTGTTATCCGCGCAAAGCGTTTCATAATATCCCTGGCTGTTCATGTCAAACAAAAACAGTCCGCCCGGATCCAGATAATTGTTGACCAGCCGGAACACCTGAAGCAAATCCTCCCGGGTGGTCATATAGTTCAGGCTGTCACAGGTGGAGATCACAGCCCGTACGGTTCCATACAGTTCGAATTCCCGCATGTCCTGCATCAGGTAGAGGATATCCAGTCCTTTCTTCCGCTCCTGGGCAATCTCCAGCATATCCGGTGACTGGTCCACGCCTATCATGTCATACCCTGCCTGCGCCAGGCGTACCGTCATCTGGCCCGTCCCGCATCCAAGGTCCAGCACCAGCCCGTCCCGGATCCCATGCTGCCTCAGGATCCGGATCAGGTGCCCCGCCCAGGCATCATAAGGCACCCCGTCCATAAAAGTATCATATACACGTGCGAATGATTCATACATAACGTCATCCTGCCTCATGATTCAGCCGTAAAAGCCGATTGTCAACGTCTGTTCCAAATCTGCAGATAAGGGCATTGCATACGCCCCTCCGGATCTGGATTATTTGACCACGTTAGCCAAAAATGCGTAGGAGAAGACCGTCATGATGACCGTTGCCATCAGCACGCCCAGGAGGATCGGAATGATTGCTTTCTTCCGGTCCATGTCCAGAATCGTGGCGATCAGCGATCCGGTCCAGGCACCGGTTCCGGGTAGCGGGATGCCGACAAACAGCAAAAGCCCCCAGAATTCCCCGTATTTCATGCCGGTGCTCTTTCGTTTCCCTCGCTCCTCGATCCATTCCGCAACCTTGTGAAGCCGTGTCTTCTTCATCCATCCAAGCACCTTCTTCAAAAGCAGCAGGATGAACGGAACCGGAAGTACATTGCCGATGACACAGATCGGAACCGCTACCCAAAGCTTGACACCGAGAAGCGCGGCCACGACCAGCCCTCCCCTGCATTCCAGGATCGGGAACAGGGATACAATAAAAATCACCAGTTCCGCAGGCATTACCTTCCCAAGGTTCGACGCGAACCATTGCGCAAGTGCATTTGTCATGTAAGATCAACTCCTTCTCTCAAAAAAGTAAGCATCGTGTCCATCTCTTCATCGGTTCCGATGGTCACCCGCAGATAATTGTCAATCCTCGGCCGGTCAAAATAACGCACAAGGATCTTCTCCTGCCGGAGGCGGGCAAACAGTTCCCTGGCCGGGATGGAGGGATGTGTGATGAACAGGAAGTTCGCGGAAGAATCCGGGAAATGGAACCCCAGCCCGGACAGTTCTTTCTTGACCCGCTCACGGGTACGGATAATCTTCGAGGTACATTGCCGGAACCACCCCTCGTCCTCAAACGCCGCGCATCCGGCCGCGATCGCCGCCTGGTTCATGGTATAGGAATTGAAGGAATACTTCGCATCGTTCAGATATGCGATCAGCTTCTTCGATCCAACTGCATATCCGATCCGCATTCCTGCAAGCGACCTTGATTTCGAGCAGGTCTGGACAACCAGGAGATTCTCATATTCGTCAATCAGGTTCAGCGCGCTGGATGGCGGAACCTGATGCTTCCCTTTCTCAACCTCTTCCGCATCCTGGGCAAAGTCAATATATGCTTCATCCACAATGACGACCACATCCCGGTTATGCTCCAGAAGGTCACGGATCGAATCCAGACTCTTCAGCACTCCGGTGGGCGCGTTCGGGTTTGGGAAAATGATCCCGCCGTTTTCCTTGTAATAATCCCGGTTCACAATCTCAAAATTCCCATCCAGCTTCTGTGCCTCGTAGGGAATGCGGAACAGATCCGCCCATACGTCATAAAAGGAATAGGTAATATCCGGGAAAAGAATCTCCCTGCCGGAGGCGAAAAAAGTCAGGAAACTCATAGCAAGCACGTCGTCCGACCCTACCCCTGCAAAAACGCGGTCACAAGAGACGCCGCAGTGGGACGCGATGGCATTGATCAAGTCAGAGGCTGCAGGATCCGGATACCTGCGAAGCCCGTCTGCGTCAAGGGAGCGCAGAGCAGCCAAAACCCCGGGAGAGGGCGGATACGGATTCTCATTGGTATTCAGTTTAATCAGGTTTTTGATCTTCGGCTGTTCGCCCGGAGTATAGGGAACGACCTTTCTCACATTGTTTTCCCACTTTGGCATCCTATGCCCAACCTTTCTTATTCAATCTGCCTGTTCCCCGGACTTAGCAAGCTTCCGGGCCTGGTCCGCCGCAATCAGCGGATCAATCAATTCATCCAGGTCTCCGTCCATGATCTGGTCAATCCGGTAAAGCGTCAGCTTGATCCTGTGATCCGTAACCCTCCCCTGGGGAAAATTGTAGGTACGGATCTTCTCGCTCCTGTCTCCGGAACCAATCTGGCTCCGCCGCTCCTGGGCTTCGGCATCATGCCGCTCCATCAGCTCCTTCTGATAGAGGATCGAGCGCAGGATCTTGATCG
>CAMORF010000264.1 GCA_946623485.1 uncultured Clostridia bacterium | reverse complement strand
CGTTACGGCCGTCATTGCCATCCCGGCCGCCATCGTCATTCCTGCCGCCGCTGTCATTCCGGCTGCCGAAGCCATTACGGCCGTCATTGCCCCTCCCGCGGCCGTAATCGTTCTTTCTGCCGCCTCCGTATCTGCTCCCCCTGTCCCTGTATGAATGCTCCATGGACCAGTTCTTGAATTCTTCACCGCTGATCAGGACGGGTGAAGCTTGTGGAAGGCGTTCCAGCTCGTGCAGGACCTCATCATATATACTGATGAAATCCTCGATAGCCTTCTGCAGCATGGAGAGATTTTCATTCTCGGCATGGACATCTATGTTCTCAAGAGCGACGATGGGCGCCTTTTCCTCCGCGTGATTGACAGCGTTGCGCACTTCTCCGATACGATAGTAGGCGGTCAGCATCTTTAGCAGCAGAGGTTTCCGGTCTTCCAGTACGGAATAAGCCTGTACGAATTCCTCTTCGTCCTCGGACAGCTCCCTGATACGAAGCTCCGCGTACGCCTTGAATTTGTCTCTGTTAAATGGACCGCGATTAAGACGCTGTCTCCCGTAAAACTTGATGAAATAATGATCCGTATCCTTGAAACCCCATCTCTGGATCGGATGGGTATTTTCATAGCAAACCTGAAGTGACTCGAGCATATGCAGACGGGTTTCTTCATCTTTGGCATAATAGAGAATTCCCTTCTGAACTATTTCCAGGGGGATCTTCGACTCGATGATAGTCAGGGTCTGCTGATAGAAGTTCTTCCGGTACGCCCATTTGATAAGCTCTATCCCGCTGATCTTTTCCTCGGTGATGAGATTGCCGTAATCCATTCTGATCGTGCGGGAAATGAGCCGGAAGATATTCGATTCGAGCTCCGGCATGCTCTCGGTGTCCGGATTGGAAAAAACCTTCTTCAGGATCCTGATTCCGTATTCAAGATTTGCCAGATCACACAGGGAGATTCCGTCAGCCACATTCTGCATGCCATAGATCAGCAGCTCGATCTGCGGCTGATCTATCTGCCTGCTGTACCAGTAATCCCGGATCAGGTCGACCTTTCCATACTTGACGAAGGAATTCATCCCGGATACAAGAAGATTGATGTCATACCGCTTCATCTCCTTGTCGTCAATAGGATTGGCAAACTGCGATGGATTGGAATGGGTCGTGATCAGTCCCCGTATGGAAATCTGGCGCGCGGCATCATTGGCAATCATGGAGAAAACCGAAATCAGCGTAAAGCCATCCGCGCTGCCTATCCCCTGCATATCCATATACAGGTTAATGTGATCCGGATTGCCGGAATTTACAGCCTGAACGATCTCCAGTATATTGTCCAGAGGCAGTACCGAGTCCTTCGCTCGGGTGATCGGAACGAAACACATCTGAAGCTTCTCATTGTATTCCAGAATATGGAACTTTGAAGCCGGATCAAGCTTGATGAAAATGTACTGCATCAGCCACTGTCTCTCCTGGCCGGAAAGACCGTCAAGCTGTTTCTTCATGAGCAGCTGGAGCTCAGGCGTCTGGTTGAGCAGATGAAAGGCTTTTTTGGGGATAAAACCCAGATCCGGAATATGCTCTGCCTGATCACATACGGAACGGAACGCTTCAATGATCTCTTTCTGCCGGTCAGGACCGACGCTCTCTATTACATCCGCGCCCTCTACGTCAATGTCTTCCATAAACTGGGCGATGCGGTAGCGGAAAAAACTGTATTCCGACAGGTTTTCGATGCCCTCTGCGCGATAATCCGCGAAAGTGCGCAGCTGCAGCGGCTTGAGCGCGTCTTCGGCATTGTAGGTGGCTCCCGACCCAAGCACTATGACCTCATCAATGTTCTCTCTGGAAAGGATGTATTTAGTGCCGGCTTCCGCGATGCTCAGGCTGTTGCAGTAGCTGAGCTGCCCGTTATGATCGTAGTAAAAGTACTGATAATCATAGCGGTTGTTGCCTGTGCTCCCCAGTGTTGTGAGCAGAATGTTTTTTTCCTTCATGTTCATTCCTCCTGGTTATAGGAAACCTGCTGCCTGCGAACCATATCCGCAAAAACGCCGTTTTGGGCCATCAGTTCTTCATAGGTGCCGGATTCTATAACATGCCCCTGGTCCAGCATGATGATACGGTCGCACTGACGGATCGTTGACAGGCGGTGAGCGATAACGATCCTGGTTGACCCCAGTGATGCCAGAGAGTCGGAAACCATTTTCTGGATGACGTTGTCCAGGGCTGAAGTAGCTTCATCGAGCATGAGTACAGCCGGTCTGGACGCGATGGCGCGGGCAATCAGGATACGCTGACGCTGACCGCCCGATACCCCTCCTCCATTCGCGTTGATCATCGTATGCATCCCCATTGGCATATGCCGGATGTCATCGGCAAGTCCGGCCAGCTTCGCGGCCTCCCATGCCTGCTCCTCCGTAAGCCAGGGAGCTGAGATGACGATGTTTGAATAGATATCACCCTGAAACAGCTTTCCATCCTGGAGCACAACGCCGATGCTGCGTCTGAGAGAACGAAGATCCAGACCTGACAGATCACGGCCGTCGTAGGTGATCTGCCCGCTGTCCGGCGTCTCGAATCCCAGCAGCAGACGCAGGAGCGTGGACTTTCCGCAGCCTGTTTTTCCGACAATCGCCAGATATTCACCCGGTTTTATCTTCAGACTCAGGTGATCCACAATATTCGGTCCGTTTTTCTCATATCTGAAGGATACGTCATTGAGTTCAATCTGCCCGGAAAGACGGGATACAACCCTGCGCATCTCACTGGTCTCGGGTACAGCCTCCAGTATGGGTCTGAGCATATCATACAGAGGACTTATCTGGGCTATTGTCTGGGTAAGAGTGCTCAGAGAAAGCACGGCGGCCTGGGCAAGGCCATACGCGGCAGTAAATGAAAAATACTCGGCGGTGTTGACCCCGCTGCTGATCCCGCCCGCATAGATCACGATCTGGCCGGCCAGCCCGATTCCGGCGGCGATTGCCGGAGCCAGAGTCAGAGCGACGGGAGGCTTGTACTGAAGAGAAGCCGACCTGGCGTAGCCCTCGGCCCATCTTGAAAAGATGCGCTTCTCAGCTCCGGCCAGCTTGATTTTCTGAATTCCGCTTATGATGTTAAATGACATGCCGGAATCCCTGGCGTGAAGATCAAGCTGTTTTTTGGTGATCCTGATTCCGAAGACGCTGGCCAGAACATAAACCAGAATCTGAAGCACAAGCGTAATTATGGCAGCGCTGGCAATACCGGGAGCGTACTGGACAATCTGGATCACATAGACCATGGAGAAAATGGTCGTGAAGATCGTTGAATAGATCAGATTATTGAGGTTGGACGGCAGCAGCCTGGGACTGTTGTAAACACGATTGCAGATCATGCCGGGATTTTCCTTGTGGAAAAATGACGCCGGCAGGATCATCAGCCTCATGACAACCGCGGCCTCAAAAGCCGGGGCGCACCGGTTGTTGATCTTCTCAAGCGCCAGCTGCCTGAGCATGGTAAACACAGCCTGTGATACGGACAAAGAGATCAGAAAGACCGTCACCGTCCAGAACAGAGTCATGCTCTCCGAATATATGACCTGTGAGAAGATAAGCCTCGTCACCCTCGGAACCAGAAACTGGATAAAAGTTGCGATGCCCAGAAAAAGCAGAAAAAAGATTCTGTCGGACATATGATGGACCTGAAAATCAAAGCGGATCACATCTTTCATGGAGATCGGGTGCAGGGGAAGCGGACGATAGAACAGAAGCCCCTCCTCCATGAGAAGCTGTTCCGTCTTTGTGGTTATTCTGTGCCTTTCCCCTGAAGAATCTATGTAGACATAACCGGTGATGTAATCCGGCAGAAGGGCCACAGGCACTTCGCCGTCCTTCAGAAAGCCG
>CAMORF010000263.1 GCA_946623485.1 uncultured Clostridia bacterium | reverse complement strand
TTGGTAAGGATGAGGTCGCCAGTTCGAATCTGGCTATCAGCTCCAGGAAAACGCCTGATTTCGTAAGAAGTCGGGCGTTTTTTGAACTTTCCGAGGAAGTTTATTTCCGGAGCATCTGGATTTCTTACATTTTTTCTAACAAGCTTACAGATGCAGGTATATTTGCATGAGCCGCTTCCTTCTCCCCTCTTGGGCCAGCTGTCAAAGCATGCTTCTTACAATTCTTCTTACATTCACAAGAGGACTGTCTGCCGTCCGGATGGAAGAAGAGAAGTCAACAGGCCCACAGGAACGCAGACACGGTCCGGTCTGCTCGAGTCGGGACGTTGCAGGGGGGGCCGGAGCAGACTTGTAAGCGTATGAGCCGGTTCCGATTAGTTCCGGAAGCCGGGTTCAGGAAAACAGCATTTCACACAGTCGCAGGGGTACTCCGGTCTGTTCGGGATGATGCAAGCGCCAGAATCAGATCTGCAAGATCCGGAGACTGATCGAGCAATCTGAGAATCTGCTGATTCCTGGCAGACTCGTCTTTGTGGTCCGCTTCGGTTTTGGCATCTTCGCCGTTTTCCTCATCTCCGGAATCCTGTTTGTCGGCTTTCCCTTTCTCCTGGCGGAAGAAGGACTTTTCCATCAGGCTTGCAACACGCCGGCGGTTCTCATCGAAGGTGTGGCTGTAGACCTGGGTCACCATGGAAGCCTGTGCGTGGCCGGTATCACCCTGGACCGCCTTGATGTCTCCCCCGCTGTACTGCAGCTTCATGGACGTGCTCAGGTGTCTCAGCGAATGGAAGACCACCGGCGGGAGCTGGTGCGTCTCGATCAGACTTTTAAAGTCCTTGTCCAAGAGCCTGCCTTCCGTGGGTCTGCCGTCCGGCTGGGCGATCACCATGTTGAAGTCGTGATACAGGCCGTGGAGTTTCTTTTTCTGCGCTTTCTGCGCTTTCTGAAGCTCCTGCAGGGCCTGCGCCACAGAATTGGGGATGTAGATGTCGCGGATGCTGGATTCGGTCTTCGGCATTTTCAACACAAGAGAGGTCTTGCAGTCTTCCTTTGTCTCCGGAAAAGTGAAATACACATTGCTGCGCTTCTTTCCTTCCAGGGCACGGAGGGCCTCCTTGTCACAGCGTTTCAGCTCCTGTCGGATTTCCAGTACGGAGCTGTTGTCCTGGAGGCTTTCTTCCGTGATGTGTACGTGTGACCACTGAAGACCGAGGATCTCACCGAGGCGCAGGCTGCAGCCGATGGAGAGCAGCAGGCACACCTTCAGATTAGGGTCCGTGCAGACCGAGATGGCTTTCTGGGCTTCGGCAGGGGTCCAGACATCGCGGCGCTTGCTTGGAGCCTTGGGCACCATGGAAGCAAGGGCGGGGTTACTCGGAATATAGCCCCAGCGAACCGCCTGGTTCAGTGCAGAGCGGATCACGCAGTGGCACTTCTCGATCACGGGGTAGGAGATGGTTTTGGTCGTGTCCTTGTGGCCGGGAAGCACCTTTGCCGGGGTATTCAGCATATCGGCGTAGAGTGCGTCCAGAACCCGGGGTGTGACGTCTTTTACCAGAAGGTTCCCGATCGCCGGTTTGATATAGTCCTCAATGCGATGCTTTGTGAGGGAATAATAGCTGTCTCCCCAGTGTCCGACGCCGTAGAGCTCCACATATTCATCCAGCAGTTCACCCATTGTTTTCGGGTGGATTTTTTCTTTTCTGACAGGCGGTGCAATGGTGCCGGTCTGCTTGGCATATTCAATCTGCGCGCAGCGGAGTTTGGCTTCCGCTTCGGAATCAAAGCGTTCCGTGAAGAGCTTGGAATATCCGGGGATCCGGTATATAATCTCCCACTTTCTTCCTTTTTTGTGCGGTGTCATAATCGATTACTCCTTTCAGTATTGTCATGGTCATGGCCTCCTTTCCGACAATACCCAAGGAGTATCTGCTCAGGAGAATTATATCGAAGGAAGCCATGACTGGCAATACTTTTTTCAGCGGACTGCCTCGGCGCTTTTGCCGCAAAAACAACTCAGGAAGCGGGCAGAAGCGCTTCCTGGTCCGTGGTGCTGCTCCCTGTCGCTTCGGCTTTCCGGCGCAGGTCCAGCACGTCATTGCGGTAGATCCGGATTTGGCGTCCTACTTTGACAGAGGGAACCTGACCGGAGCGGACACATTCATAGGCGGTATTCCGGCTGATCCGCAGGAATCTGCCGAATTCTTCGACCGTCATCATGAGGGGAATATCGTCAAGATCCGCAGGAGCTGGGCAGTCGGATGGAGGTGCAGGAGTGAAATGCTGTTGCTTCTTCATTTTTTCCATGTTTTGTTCCTTTCTTTCTGGAATCATATACGTATGCCGGGCACGTTCTGTGCAGAGCGGTAACCTGGCTGAACGAGCTGAAGGGAATTCAGATTCCATATACACAGAAGCAATGATGTCGCTCCCGGTGTATATGGGATCTGCTTCTTTTTTATCACCGTGGAGTGAAAAAGGGCTTCAGGAGCTTCAGGAGACTCCGGTTAATCACTCGCTTGTGACTCAGGCGGCGGGCGGTGCGGGCTTTCGTTTCGGCCGTGGGGCGAAGATGCCAAGATACGCTTCTGCCGCCTCAGGTGTCAGGGTGTAGTCGCGATAGTAGTTGCCGTCTTCACGGTGAACGGTTATCTGAGAATACTCCGTGTGGAGATAGGAAGCGATCGCCCGCTGGAATTCCCGTTCGCTCTTACAGTATTTATCATGATAGATTCCGCACCAGCTTCGATAGCTTTCGTAGACCGTCGTCGTGGTGATACCGTCTGAGAAGTCGTTCTGCGGCCTGCGGCACATACAGCTTTCGAAGAATCCGATATGGCTGCTGTTCTCCATCATATAGGCCTTGCGCTCCTTCAAAGCGGATTCCGGTTCATCATAGCGGTATCCGTTGCGGATCACCTGCTGGAGAGCATGCACCAGTTTCTGAAGGATTCCTTCCCGTTCCGCGAGCATTTTGTCCAGCAGCTTCTTATCCTGTTTCTCCGGTGGAATGACATTATGGCTGCGGATGATGGTAAACCGATCATAGACCCAGGAACCGTCATCTCCGCCGAACATTGGAAGCTCATTCGCGCAGAACCAGAGTGTCCCTTCGTACACAAAAGAGAAGAGCTGCTGTCCTTTGAACTCCGCCATAATTGTGTCTCCACCTGTGAGACTCTTGAAGTTCTTGATCTCGTTGACCTTCATATAGCTCATGTCCGAGCTGCCCGCCAGGCGCTTGCCATAAATCGCGCCGGTTCCAAATCGGGCCTCGAGCTGTCTCAGGTCGATCGAAACACAGTTCTCCGGGCCGAGAAGCTTTTCTACCAGACTCTTGAGCTGAGATTTTCCGCAATTCCCGGGGCCGACATGAAGAAGGCCTTTCTTCATGCGATACCCCTTGACATTGGAAATGGTGACACCCATGTACTGCAGAAGGAATCTTGCATTCTCCGGATTATCGTCGGAGATGCTTTTGAGAAAATCATCGAAAACAGGTGTGGGTATTTCCCTTTCATGCCAGTTGCAGGGAATTTGGATGGTACTGCGGATCTCCGGTGAGTGCGGGAGGAGAGTCAAGCTGTCTTCGGTCACGCGAAGGAGACCGTTTTGGAAATTGATAAGCGACTCATCAGTATTCAGCTTATCCAGTCTGATGAATTTGCGATCTGTGACCAGACTCTCGTAGGCGCTTCTGATCTTGTTCATGTCGGCGAATGCAGGGTTGTACCGCTCCACCGGCTCCTTGATGACCCCCTCCATCAGATCTTTATCATGGTAGGTATAAACACCATTCTCATAAACATAAAGCATCTTCCCCTGGGTGCCGCTGTTGCGCACGAGGAGGCATGGCACGTTCTCCCGGATATATACGGC
>CAMORF010000262.1 GCA_946623485.1 uncultured Clostridia bacterium | reverse complement strand
ACAAGCGCCTGGATCTTCGGATCGTCTTCATTTCCTTCCTTCACGGCAATGACATTCACATACTGCTGGATGGCGTCAGAGTCAGCTGTCTCGACTGCGAGCGCATCGGTGCCTGCGTTCAGGCCGGCTTCCAACGCGTAGTTTCCATTCAGGACTGCATAGGAAACCTCGTCAATGTGGCGGGCAACCTGCGCTGCCCCGAAGGGCTCAATCTCCAGGTTATAGGGATTGTCCGTGATGTCCTCCGGCGTTGCCGTGATGCCGGCTTCCGGATCCAGGGTGATCCAGCCCTGCGCTTCCAGAAGAAGAAGTGCCCTCGCCTCATTCGTGGTGTCATTCGGAACCGCTACGGTATCACCGTCTTCCACCTCATCAAGAGTTTCCTTCTGGCCTGCGTAGATTCCGAAGGGCTCGTAGTGGATCTCGCCTGCATCCACAAGGTGGGTTCCCTGCTCTTCGTTAAATGAATTCAGGTAATTGATGTGCTGGAAATAGTTCGCATCCAGTTCCCCGGACTCAACGACATCATTCGGAAGCACGTAATCCGCAAAGACCTGGATCTCCAGCTCATATCCCTTCTCCTCCAGTAGCGGCTTCGCCTCTTCCAGGATCTCCGCATGCGGGGCAGCCGTAGCCGCGACGGTAATCGTCTCAAGGTCATCCGCGAAAGCGCTCATCGGCAGCGTGCCCAGAACGAACGCACCTGTGAGCAAAGCTGAAATAACCTGTTTCTTCATAATCAAACCTCCTCCTGTCAACATGACACATGTTCACTGTAGTTCAAGCTATGCCCGCACAGCAGACGGCAGGCATGGGGCTTGTAACACTTTTGCTGCTGATCCTGATCATATCACAACGGGTGTGAAATGGATAATACAGGAAAACTATAGTCTGATATAGGTTAAACCTATATCCATATCGATATACGATGCTCCAATCCATTTATCATGAACGACATGAAAGATTTTGCTTTGAGCTCCTACGTTCATAATCGAATTGTATGGGTACAGGTCGTCAAAGGAAAGAAACGAAATAGCGTATACTATAGATATACACCTCTTCACCAATTTGGGAACCATTTCGCAAAGTCCTGGAAATCACTTCCTGTGATCCAGCGCGCTTGCGATCTTCATTCCGATCATCTGGAAGATCTGGAACAGAATAACCAGGAGCGCTACCGTAATCAGCATGATATCCGTTTTCCAACGGTAGTAGCCATACTGGATGGCGATGTCTCCGAGGCCGCCGCCCGCTACGGTTCCTGCCATCGCGGAATACCCGAGGATGGTTCCCAGCGTGATGGTCGCGCCAACAATCAGGGAGGTCTTTGCCTCCACCAAAAGCACACGGAAAACAATCGTCGCATTGCTGGCTCCCATGGACCTTGCGGCTTCAATCACCCCGCCGTCCACCTCCTTCAGGGAGGATTCCACCATACGGGCGATGTACGGCGCGGCGGATACCACCAGCGGGACGATGGTTGCCGTAGTCCCATAGCTCTTTCCCACCAGGAACCTGGTGAACGGGATGAGCAGGATCAGCAGAATCAGGAACGGAATGCTTCGCATGATGTTGATAATCACGTCCACGATGCGGTAGACCAATGCGTTGGGGCGGATTCCTTCTTTGTCCGTGACGGTAAGAAGGATGCCCACCGGAAGTCCGATCACATATCCCAGGAAGGTAGACACAAGCGTCATGTAAACCGTTTCCCGCAATCCATTGAGTAAAAGCTGGACCGTCTGGCTGTTCATCAGTCTGTCACCTCCTCAATCTCAAGTCCTCTCTCCTTCAGATAGTCTTCCATCTTCAGCCGGGTCTCCCGCTCCGCCGGAAGCTGCAGGATCATGTCGCCCTTTGCGACGCCGCCGACATTTCTGGTATTTGCTTTGAGAATGTTCACGGGCTGCCCGAACTTCAGGATCATGTTGGAAACGACCGGCTCAAACGCAGAGTTTGCCGAGAACACGATCCGGATCTTCTTGCCCTCCGTGATCTCATCGATGGGATCCATCAGCGCGTGGGAATCACCGTGGGCATCCCGCAGGATCAGTTCCTTCGCCGCGCGGGACTTCGGATGGGCAAAAATGTCCAGGACCTTTCCCTCTTCCACCAGGTGTCCATTCTCTATGATCGCAACGCGGTTGCAGATCTTCTGGATCACGGACATCTGGTGCGTGATGATCACAACCGTGATGCCCATGGACTCATTGATCTGCTTGATCAGCTGCAGGATCTGGTCGGTTGTCTGCGGGTCAAGCGCGCTGGTTGCCTCATCGCAGAGCAGGATATCCGGGTCACAGGCAAGCGCCCGGGCGATCGCGATCCGCTGCTGCTGGCCGCCGGACAGCTGGCTCGGATAGCTCTTTCCCTTGTCCGACAGCCCGACGGTGTGAAGCAGCTCCTTCGCCTTTGCCCTTGCTTCCTTTTTCGGTATCCCCTGGATCTTCAAAGGAAATGAGATGTTATCAATGGAGTTCTTCTGCTGAAGCAGGTTGAAGGACTGGAAGATCATCGCGATCTTCATCCGCGCCTGCCGAAGCTCCTTCTCACTGAGCGCGCCCAGCTCCTGTCCCCTCACGATTACCTGCCCGTCAGTGGGACGCTCCAGGTAATTCAGGCAGCGCACAAGAGTGGATTTCCCGGCGCCTGACATGCCGATGATGCCGTAGATATCCCCCTTCTCAATATTAATGTTGATATCACTCAGCGCATCTACCTTCAGATCTTTCTGTGTAAATGTCTTTGACAGATGCCTGACTTCGATTTCACTCATAGAACACCTTTCCTCCTTATATCCCGGGCCGCACCCACGGGAACGATTATATCAGATTCCATTGAAAAAAGACACTGAGATATGATACCCTCACATCGACAGATCCTAATTCTGTAAGAACGAATCAATCCACAGGAGGTTTTTATGACTCTTCAGCAAATGCGCTATGCAATCACGGTAGCGGATTGCGGCAGCATGAACGAGGCTGCGCACAGGCTTTTTATCACGCAGCCGTCCCTGTCCAGCACGATCCGCGAGCTGGAAAAAGAACTGGGGCTGTCCCTCTTTCTGAGGTCGAACCGCGGGATCTCGATCACCCAGGATGGGGAAGAGTTTCTTGGTTACGCGCGCCAGATCATCGCGCAGTATGGGATGCTGGAGGAACGTTTCATTGACAGGACAACCCGCAAGACCAGGTTTTCGGTCTCCACCCAGCATTATTCCTTTGCGGTTAAGGCCTTCATCCAGACGGCAAATGAATTCGGCCTGGAGAATTATGAGTTTGCGATCCATGAGACAAAGACACACACGGTCATGAACCATGTGCGCAACATGAAAAGCGAGCTCGGCGTTCTCTACCTCAACGATTTTAACCGTGAAGCCCTTACGAAAATCTTCCATGAATACGGGCTGGAATTCTATCCGCTCTTTGACTGCAGCATCTCGGTCTACCTGTGGAAGGAACACCCCCTGGCCACGCGAAACGCGATCCCGATCGAAGCGCTGCAGCCCTACCCCTGCCTGTCCTTTGAACAGGGGGATTACAACTCATTTTACTTTGCCGAGGAAGTCCTGAGCACCTATGATTATAAAAAGACCATTAAAACAGATGACAGGGCAACCATGCTGAACCTGATGAAGGGAGTCTATGCGTTTACCCTTTGTTCCGGCATTATCACGGAGGATCTGAACGGCTCCGATTATGTCGCGGTTCCCCTGGAGAGTACGGATCGCATGACGATCGGGTATATCAAAAAAGCCAGGGTCGAGCTGAGCGACCTTGGCATCAGTTATATTGAAAACCTGAAACGGGCCGGCGCAACATCCGGGCAGCGCACGGCCCCATGAAAGCCAACCGGTTCACGGCAAGGCACTAAACTGTGAAAGC
>CAMORF010000261.1 GCA_946623485.1 uncultured Clostridia bacterium | reverse complement strand
CCGCAAACCCCTGATTTTACTGGGTTTCTTCATCTGTGGGGCATAGGAACTTGTAGCCCATAATTCCCTATTTTAATAGAACCCATGATCAGATACCACACCCCGGTAAAACCAAATTGTTTCCAATCATGATCACTACTGGCCTCGAAAGAACACAACAAGAACCAAAACCTGTTCATGTCTGCGGTAGTTCTCGTCGGAGTACAGGACACTTCGCGGGCAGCCGTTCATCTCGTTCTGGTAGTTTCTGAGGGAGTACACAGGTGTACTCCACACCAGATGGTAGTTTCTGTTTTTGACAAGATGGAGTACAGCCACACAACGTCCTTTGCATCGGAAACCAAAGAGATGAAGCTCCAGAAATGACCACAACGATCATTCGTCTGGTGCCTGATCGTCTGATTGTTTCCGTGTCTGCAATGTCCTGTCCAGCGAGTATCTTGATGATAGCATGGAATCAGCCTCATTTCCATAAGATTCTTTTAATGCCATTTCCTTTTGCATCATCATCCAAATCCTAATGACGCCTGTTTTTTTATAGAAAAAGACCGCCTGTGCAAGACGGTCTCTTCCTAATATTCATATAATGCAATCTGGAACATAACCGGCACATCATTCGAGCGATAATTCCAACACCTTGCTCTCAGGCTTATCTTTTCCAGAGAGCCTCATCAGATTCCGTATTCCTCTTTGAATATCTTGTTCCGCTTCACCGATGCCTGATCACCTCAAAGCGCTCTATCCGGTATGTCTCATCTTCCCGGATTCCACCCTTGCGAAGGGCAATTGACACCTGCTGCTCAGGGGTATCGATTCCTTCCAGATCAGGGAGCAGGAGCCCTCGCCTTCGCCCGATGCTGACAATCACGCCATAGCGCTTTACATCCAATTCGGCGATTGAACTGATTCGCTCCGGCCTGCCCAGAACATCCACATTGATCTCCAGCCACTTCAGTTCATCTTCCGTAATCGGTTCAAACCTGGGATCCCTGGTGGCTGCGCTGACTGCATTCCGGATAATCTCCTGCGCGACGCAATCCGTTACCGCTTCAATCGTCCCGATACAGCCGCGCAGCTTCCCGTGTTTATGGATCGAAACAAACGCTCCGGCCCGCTCCTGCCGCATGTTAACGGGAAGATCTTCCGGCATGGAAATCATGCGGCCTTCCCGGATATAGGTTTCCAGCGAAAGCCGGGCGAGCCTGACATACGCATCGGACCGGTCTTTTTGCTTTGCCAGCCTTATCTCCTGCTGATTCAAGTACTGCTCCAGAAAATGTCTTCCCGGATCTTTTCCCTCCGGATAGAACGCACAGATCCCGTACCCCACTCCGGTCACATCCTGATGTGAAAAAGCCTCCGCGCGCACTTTTACGCCATCCAGGGCTCCTGCCATGATAACGAAAGACCTGTGCCCGCACTCCGACGCTTTTTCACAGAAAGCCTCATCAAATTCAAACAGCTCCCCGAACGAGCCTCTTCCGCACACATCCATAATCCTTCTGTCATATTCCGGGCCTTCCAGAACGAATCCGTAGGGGCCAGATTCCTGCAGTTTATGAGACAGATCACCGCTGGCTATGAATACTGTTTTTCTTCCAAGCTCTTCCACCGCATCCCTTATTATCATCCCAAGCCTGTAATGATCCGGTAGCGGGAGTCCGGACAAGCCGATACGCACAATCTTCCCGCCGCTGTAACGTTTCCTGATAAACCAGAGAGGAACCATCGCTCCATGATCCAGGTTCGCATCCCTCTCTCCCACCTCCCCTGCAGGAAAGCCGATCTTTGCGGCAGCATCACAGATCCTGCCCGCCAGTTCCTGATCATACGCTTCTTCAAATTTCACCATCGGGGCACGGAACCTCGCAAAGGAACCCCTCGCCCGCTTTCCGGGAGAAATATGAAAATAGTCTGCGTACATCACGCTATGGGGCGTAGTAATGAGAATCGTTTCCGGCGCAAGGGCCGCTATTTCTCCAGCAACGCGTTCATAAGACTGGATCGTTTCATCAATCTGAGCCTGACTCCCGCGTCCCACCTGTGGAATAATCATGGGCGGGTGGGGCACCATGTATGCACCAATGACAGACATATTCCCTCCTCTCCTGTGAACAATGGGAAGACACCTTATTCAGTCGGAAACCGCCGGTCAGCAGTTCCCACGATACACATAGTCCAGGTTCTTTTCTGCTTCCCGCACCAGCCGCCTAATTGTGACGATCTCTGTCGGCCCTCTGTCAGTCATCCTGAACCGTGGAAAGAAACGTGTAATGTGAAGAGGAATCTTTCTTCCAATCTGCTCACCTTTGGCATCTTTCAGGGTTTTAACCCATCCGCTGAGCCTCTCCATCTCTTCCACGCTGTCATTTTCCCCGGGGACAATCAGAGTGGTCAGTTCCACGTGGCACAGCTGTACTGCCCGCGTGATGAAATCCATTACCATCTTCCTGTCGCCCTTCAAAACGTCCCAGTAATAATGATCCATGAATCCCTTCAGGTCGATATTCATCGCATCCACACAGGAACCCAGTTCTTCCAGAACAGATAATTCCGCCGTCCCATTTGTGACAAGAACTGTTTTCATCCCCATCCGGTGTACAATCTGTGCTGTATCACGGACATACTCATAGCCTACAAGAGGTTCATTGTAGGTAAATGCAATTCCGATATTGCCCCGCTCCCGATACTGCAAAGCCAGACAGGCCAGCTCCTGCGGACTGATCCTTTCCGCCTCCCCGGCGGATTCAAATGCCCTGGCGGACCAGGATATCTCATGATTCTGGCAAAACGGACAGCGCAGGTTACAGCCATAGCTGCCATATGACAGAATCAGGCTGCCGGGGTAGAATCTTTTCAACGGCTTCTTCTCTATGGGATCCAGCGCGATGGATGCAGCCTTCCCATAGTTTCCGCAGCCACAACGCCATCCCTGCAGACCCTTGCGCCGCAAAAGCCGGTCTCTCCTTCCCGGATCTCACAATGCCGGAAACATACGTTACATCTCGCCACACCTTCCTCACTTCCTGCAGAATAAGAACCGCCGGTCTAAATCCGCAAAGCGTCCTTTAATTTATTTTGATGATAGCATGGGATCAGCCTCTTTTCCATGAGATTCTTTTGATGTTATTTCTCTTTGCATCATCCAAATGACAACTTTTTTTTCATAGAAAAAGACCGCCTGTACAAGACGGTCTCCTCATAATATTCACCTATCACTATCCGTCTACTTCTCCGTCATTTACCATGGAATACCACTCCCAGAAAGAAGCTGCGACAATTCGTAGCTGATTCCCTACTCTAACCACCCTGAACGGAGCATTTTTCAGATATTCATATGTTGTGTTTATTCCAAGCTGGAGGATATCCTGAATATCCGTAGAAGTCAGAAACAGTTTCTCTTTATACTGTTCAGGACAGCATTCATTAAAAATTGCCATATTCATTATTTTAGTCTCCTCTCATAATACTCAAGTATTTCTTTTTCAGGTATTCTACTGATCAATTGGAGCAGGGCGACAAATAGATACCTTCACCCCGCTTTCTCACCTGTAATAAAAATACCATGTTGAAGAAGAAACCGTCAAATCACAATTCTATTGAAGAATTTCCTGAAATGCTAATGATGATTATGGCAGAAAATAATACATCTAAAGCTTCTTCCTGCTCTGTGAGATCCGAATAAACCTTGCACAGGATAGGAAGCTCGTCGCCGCTGTTCTTGTCCACCCTGGCAGCAATCACATGCTGGCCGTCAAATACGACATAATGGCCGTCTCGCTGACTGACCTTGGGCTCATTGGCGATCCTCTCGTCAAAAGAATGAGAGATCCGTTTCACTCTCTCAGGATTCAAGCTCCTCTGGTATGTATTGCGAGGAATCTCCAGAAGAG
>CAMORF010000260.1 GCA_946623485.1 uncultured Clostridia bacterium | reverse complement strand
GCCTGCCCAGCCGGGCAGTGAACAGAAACGCTGGCAGGAGTGTGACTTGTAACCTCTTCTTAAATCTCATTGATTAATTTTCTTCATATGCAATTGATCTATTGCTGCAATAGTTCTATTATGGAACAGATCCATTGCATGCAACTGATCTGTTCCCTGCAATGGATCCATGCTGCGATTAATTGTTGAACTGTGTGATCGTCAGCAGATCATCAAAGCTTCAGTCCCTTCAGAAGATCGCCAAGCCCGGTTCCAATTGCCTCACTCTTGGGCATCTTGTAGCTGACCTTCTCTTCCTTCTCCTCCGCCGGCGCCGCGTCTTCAAGCGCCTTCATGCTCAGGCTGATCCTTCCGTCCGCGACCTTGATCACCTTCACCTTGACCGTATCGCCTTCCTTCAGAACCTCAGAAGGAGTCTTAATGCGCTTCTGGCTGATCTGAGACACATGAAGAAGTCCTGTGACTCCCTTGCCCAGATTGACAAATGCGCCATAATCCTTGATCGTCTCAACGGTTCCTTCCGTCACCATTCCGACCTTTACAAGCGCGGCAGCTTCCTTGCGCTCCTCGGCTTCCTTCTCACGCAGAAGCTCCTTCGCGGAAAGAACAAGCTTCCTGCCTTCCTGCTCTGCTGTGATGACTCTGGCCACGATGCTCTTGCCGACCCACTCCTTCAGATCATCCTCTGAAACAAATCCAAGGCTCAGCTTCGAAGCCGGAATAAATGCGCGCACGCCTTCCAGCATCGTTGTGACGCCGGCCTTTGTCACCGCGTTGATCTTGACACTGACCGGTTCTTTGGACGCCAGCAGGCTGGTAAGCCTGTCCCAGGCACGCTCAGCCGATGCTGCCTTCATGGACAGAACGACATTCCCATGCCCATCATCCGGGCGCACGACAGAAGCCTCGATCTCATCCCCGGTCTTGATATTCTCCTGCAGATTGAATGCCGGATCATCGCTGACATCCTGCTTGCGGATAATGCCAGTGGTGGAGCCAAGCTCGACCATGATCTTATCCATGTCAACGCTTACTACCGTGCACTTCACCTTCTCGCCACGCTCATATCTGCGCAAAGAGGCATCGATCTCCGCCTCATAGTCCGCCATGGACTCAACCGGTTCCTTCTCCTTCTCAGGCGCAGGCGATCCGGCTTCCTTCTCTTCAGGTGCGGCGTCCTTATCCTCCGAAGGTAACGCAGCCTCAGGCGCAGCAGCTTCTTCCGCCACAGGAGCCGAATCTTCCCGGGCAGCAGCCTCCGCAGAGTCACCTGTTCCGGCAGCTTCAGCCACAACAGCTTCCTCCACATTTGTCTCAGTTACCGATGCTTTCATTTCCTCTTCCATCACAGACGGTCCTCCCTAAAAAAACAACTTTAAGCCAGTATATCACAATCTCAAAAAAATGCACCTACAATGTTTCCCTGAATGAAACCGTTTCTTCACAGAAGATTAGCTGCGTGCTATAATTACAGATAAGAAAAACGCCGGGAAAGACCGGTCAAGGGGATCACGTATGGACACAATCTGGGCAGACATGAGGGACGGCATCGATGAGGGGCTCATGGACCGGGCCGGCAGCATCATCAGAAGAGGCGGCCTGGTCGCATTTCCGACTGAGACAGTCTATGGCCTCGGGGCGGACGCCCTCGATCCGGAGGCATCCGGAAAGATCTATCAGGCCAAGGGAAGGCCTTCTGACAATCCGTTGATTGTCCATATCCACCGTCTGGACAGCCTGGAGAAGATCGCCCGTTTCATTCCAAAGCAGGCTTACCTGCTGGCAGAGGCTTTCTGGCCGGGACCTTTGACGATGATCCTGGGCAAAAGCGATATCGTTCCCACCTCCGTGACGGGAGGGCTGGACACGGTTGCCATCCGGATGCCGGATCATGAGATCGCCCTGGCTCTGATCCGTTCCGGCGGAGGTTACATCGCGGCGCCAAGCGCCAACACTTCCGGCAGGCCAAGTCCTACAACCGCGCAGCATGTAAAAGATGATCTGGACGGAAAGATCGATATGATCATCGACGGAGGCAGCGTCGGGATCGGCGTTGAATCAACCATCATCGATCTGACTGAAGATGTGCCTATGGTCCTGCGTCCCGGGTTCATCAGCGTCGATATGCTCCGAAGTGTAATCGGAGATGTGCGGATGGATCCCGGGCTCCATGGAGATGATCCCTCCTTCCGCCCTAAGGCGCCCGGCATGAAGTACCGCCACTATGCGCCCAAAGCCGATCTCACCATTGTAGAAGGAAGCGCGGAACATGTCCGTGCCGCAATCGACCGTCTTGCATGCGAGGCCGTTTCAAAGGGACTGTCCTGCGGGATCATTGCCGCGGATGAGGATGCATCCTCCTACCACACCGGAATCGTCCGCTGTGCAGGAAGCCGGGCAAAGGAGATTACGATTTCACAGCATCTGTTCGGGATCCTGCGCGAATTTGACGATCTCGGCGTCGATGTCATTTATTCCGAATCCTTTGACACCCCCCAGATCGGGGCGGCGATCATGAACCGCCTGATCAAAGCTGCGGGGCATCACATTCTTTCTGTATAGGAAAAGCAGCCATGAAGCACTATGATAAACTGATCTTTGTCAGCGAAAGCGACACCTCCACAAGCCCGATGGCCGAGGCGATCCTGCAGCGGGAATTCTGCCTGGAGGATATCCTTATCACATCGAAGGGTCTCGTTGTCCTCTTCCCGGAACCGATCAATCCGAAGGCGGAGGCCGTTCTGGTCAGCCATTCCCTGACGATGAAGAATCACGTGAGCGAACAGCTGACGGAAGATGACTTTGATGACCGGACCCTGATCCTCACCATGGATCACCCTACGATGGAACGGCTCTTAAAGGATCATGAACATGCCCGGAATGTATTCACGCTTGCTTCCTACATTCAGGCGGATGAAGACATCCATGATCCTTATGGAGGCAGCCTTGCGGACTATAACCGTGTGTACGAAGCGCTTCAGCTCTATGTGCTCCGGCTGTCAAAGATCCTCAGCCTCGAGGACAGCCGGACTGACCCGGAGTCCTGACGCCAGGGACCTGCAGTTCCCTGACCAGTCTGATAAGAAACCGGTCCGCAAGGCCGAAAACAAATCCTGATAACTGAACAGGATATACATTCTGAATAACCGGTCAAGACATACATTCGATTGAAGGAGGCCTGCCATGTCAAAAGTAATGGTTTTTGATCACCCGCTGATCCAGCATAAGGTTGGCGTGATCCGCAGAAAAGAGGTGGGAACGAAGGACTTCCGCTCCATCATCTCAGAGATTGCCGGACTGATGTGTTACGAAGCGACACGCGACCTGAAGCTCAAAGATGTCGAAATTGAGACCCCGATCGCAAAGACTACGGTAAAGGAGCTCTCCGGCCGGAAGCTGGCAGTCATTCCGATCCTGCGCGCAGGCCTTGGAATGGTAGACGGTTTCCTGGCCATGATCCCCGCGGCAAAGGTGGGGCATATCGGACTTTACCGAGACCCCGAAACCCTGGAGCCAGTCGAGTATTACTGCAAGCTGCCGGAGGACTGTGACCAGAGAGAAGTCTTCGTGGTCGATCCCATGCTTGCGACAGGCGGCAGCGCTTCGGCAGCGATCACATTGCTCAAACAGCACGGCTGCCGCAACATCCGTCTCATGGACATTATCGCAGCTCCGGAGGGCATCGAACGCATGCAGAAGGATCATCCCGACGTTGACATTTATGTCGCCGCGCTTGATTCCCATCTGAACGATCACGGCTACATCGTGCCCGGCCTGGGCGACGCCGGCGACAGGATCTTTGGAACAAAATAAAGATATAGACAAAACAGGATATAGACAAAATAAGGAGCTGTTCAGAAATAACTTGTACATATGACGCAGGACAAACGTTCAT
>CAMORF010000259.1 GCA_946623485.1 uncultured Clostridia bacterium | reverse complement strand
TTGAGAAGGCAGTGAAGGTCGAGAGATGGAGAGTTGGGAAAGATGCGTTCTACCAGCCGGCGGGATTCAGCAAATATACGTACCTTCCGCTCTCATCGGTACTCACTGCATACCCGCATGATTTCCGCGTCAAGGGAGGATGCAGCTGCGCCGGCACCATTCCATCAGGTGGAGTAGTTATCACCTATGGAGATAAGGGCGTGATTAAGATAATCCCCGGGAATGAGAAGAATGCCGCGAAACTGCTGGAGGCGCTGAAAGAGCGTATCCCCGATCTGGACATGACTGTACCGGAGATTTACAAAAACCGTACCAGAGATCCGATGTGATGAAGTGCGAGGAACTATCACGAGATTAATGGATGATGGACATTAGGGATGATATACTACCTTCTTTTGATCAATATAGTCACATTCCTGGCGTTTGCCATAGACAAGCGCCGGGCGGTAAAACGGAAATGGAGAATCCCGGAGAAGACGTTGTTGGGACTTTCCATTATCGGAGGATCTGCCGGCGGCCTTATCGCAATGTACTTTTTCAGGCATAAGATACGGAAGGCGGCATTTGCGTACGGGCTGCCAATTATGCTTTTAGCTCAGATAATTGTGATATGGATGGTGAGGATAGTTCTGTAAATAGATATTCTGTGACAGCATCCGCTGCAGTTGATGGAAACGATTGGATCGGAGGAATCATATTATGACGGAAGCCGAAAGAAGAGTATATGAAGCAACCAGGATTCCTGTTGCGATCTACTCCTACAGGGACGGAAAGGTTATCACCGACCTAGTCTCAGACGGTTACTGTGAGATGGTGGGGATGGAACGCGAGAGGATAACATCCCTTCTTGATAGCAGCATGTTCGGCAGGGTGCATCCTGATGATGCGGGAAGGCTGGCCAGTATTGGACAGCAGTTTGCACTGAAGCAAAGCGGGTATGATGTATTGTATCGGACCAGGCTGAAGGGAAGCAAAGAATACAGCTTTCTTCATACGGTCGGACGGTGGCAGAAAATGGAGGACGGCACAGAAGGAGCTGTGCTGGTCTATACTGACGTGTCAGAAAGCATATCCGTAATCGAGAACCTGAACATCGAATATGACCGGCTTCAGAAGGATTTGTATTTCTATGATAATATAGCTGATGTTCCGAACGTGAATTACTTATACCAGTTTGCCGATGAAAAGATCAGCAGCATCCAGGCAGAACAGCATACTCCTGCAATCCTGTATTTTGATGTCCGGACAATGGCCAGCTATAACATTGAGTACGGATATGCGAAAGGGGATGAGCTGCTTAGGCTTGTGGCTGACACGATAAAAGAGGAATTTCCTGATGCTCTGGTCTGCCGCGGCGAGAGCGACCATTTTATCGTCATTGACAGTTATGACGAATGCGTTGGAGAGAAACTCCTGCTTATTGATAACAGGATAAAGAGGACAGCCTACGGAAAGACGCCGGGCATACAGTGTGCCATCGTCAGGCTGCAGCCAGGCCAGAAGGCGGTGGAAGGAGTTGACCGGGCAAGGACAACCATGAAGGAGATTGGTGATGACCTGAATGTCGTGTACCGTGAACATTCCAATAGCGATGATGATGAGTATTGGATAGGCCGCTATATCATCCAGAACTTTGAGGATGCATTGCAAAACGGCTGGATCAAGGTCTTCTACCAGCCAATCTTTCGGACGGAAACGGAGAAGGTGACCATACTCGAAGGGCTGGCCAGATGGATCGATCCGGTGGAAGGAATGATTTCACCCGGCCAGTTTATTCCGGTTTTGTCCAGATACCATCTGCTTCATAAACTGGATCTTTACATGGTGGAGCAGGTCTGCAGGGAATTCCAGGAAAGGAAAGATGCCAATCTTCCCATCATTCCTGTGTCCGTCAATTTTTCCGCGCAGGATTTCGATTATGTCGATGTGGTGGAAGAACTGAACAGGACGTTGGAAAAGTACGGGATTGAAAAACGGTATATCATCGTTGAGATCACCGAACAGGACCTGGCTAAAGCGACAGACCACTTCAAGGAACAGCTTTTAAAGATCCACCAGAACGGATACCGCCTGTGGATTGATGACTTCGGGACGGGATATTCGTCCCTGAACGTGTTCGGGCAGTACCATGTTGACCGGATCAAATTCGACATGGACCTGGTACGGCATCTGGATGACAACAATGGCGCAAACCGGGTCATCATGAAGCACATAGTAAAGATGTGCCGGGAAATTGGAGTTCATACACTCGCCGAAGGGGTTGAGACGAAAGAACAGCTTTGTTTTCTCAGAGATATAGATTGCGAGATGGTGCAGGGGTTCTATTTCCGTAAACCGGAATCACTGGAAATGACGAAGTTCAAGGTTCAGCAGACAGGGCTGCCTACTCCTATAGAAACAATGGAAGAGCGCAGCGAATTGTGCGATTTGTGGCTCGCGAGGGAGAAGTGATTGTTTTGGACTGCTGACAGGAATGGATAGGATATCGGATATGGAGTTTCAGGCATTTGTAAATACTGTGGATATGCCCTGCTGTGTGCTGTCCGTCGAGAAAGCCGGTGAAGGGAGCTGGGGCGAGATCCGCATTGTGGTGGCAAACCGGGCATATAGGGATACGATGGGACCCGCTTACCACGATAACATGATCTACAGTGAGCTTGTTCCGCAGGACAATAAGTTTGAGGATTACTGTTACCGCGCAGCAGTCCTGAAACAAAGGATGCATGCGTATGTGGAAACAAGGGCGCTCCACTGCTGGACAGACCAGACGATTATCCCGCTTGCTTCTGATAGAGAAGATGTGGGATACTGCCAGTTCATCTTCGAATTCACTCAGAAGGCTGAAGCGGGAAGAATGGCATCTGTTTCCATCGAGACTGCGGAGGCTGTGATAAAATCATGCATCCAGCTGATAGGGAAAGAGGACTTTCTTTCCGGGGTCGGCGGTGTCCTGAAGGTCATCATGGAGGAATCCGGCGCCGCGGCTTCCCGCATTGTCCTCGTTGACCATGAGATGAAAAGGGCGGTGAACTTCTGTGAAAGGTCGAAAAGCGAAGAGTGGTCCCACCACGATGAGGATTTTATCAGCTATGAACTGATTCTGTCCTGGGAAGATATTATCGGTGTCAGCAATGAACTGATTATTACGGATGAAAAGGACATGGCATCCATTGCTGAGAGAAACCCTGAATGGGTACGCTCAATGAATGATAACAATGTCAAAAGCCTTGTGCTTATCCCTTTGCGGCGGAAGAAATCCGTGATCGGGTATCTGTATGTAATCAATTTCGACACGTCAAAAGTCGTGGAGCTGAAAGACTTAATTGAGCTGATGTCATTTTTCCTGGGATCCGAGATTCATAACAACCTTCTGCTGAAGAAGCTGGAGACCATCAGCCGGATTGACGCTCTTACAGGATGCAATAACCGGAGGGCGATGATACAGCGAGTAAGATTTTTGTCCGACTGTTCCCCGAGACCATGTTATGGGGTTGTAAATATTGACCTTAACGGATTAAAGGCCGTAAATGACAACGAGGGACATGAGGCAGGGGACAGGCTCCTGATCCAGGTGACGGAGCTGCTGGGAAAAGTTTTTTACCATGAAGATGTTTTCCGTACGGGCGGTGATGAGTTTATTATCCTGTCAGTCAATATTGACAGGGAAGCGTTTGATCGGAAACTGAGTAATCTGCATTATGGTGCGGAGAAGCATGGCCTCAGGATAGCTGTTGGAAGTTGCTGGTGCGACGGCTCATTGGATCCGAAGGAGACATTCCGCTCTGCCGATGAACGTATGTATTCTGATAAAATGGCTTATTATGATAAGAATCCGGGATTGAAGAGGCACTGATTATCAGCGAAGTGTATTCAGAATACCGGTCCATTTTTCATAATCAC
>CAMORF010000258.1 GCA_946623485.1 uncultured Clostridia bacterium | reverse complement strand
CAGCATATGAGGAGCTGATTCCGGGACTTCGATCCCGGATGCCGAATCAAGCCCGTACATGCCGGCATATTTTTTCAGGCTCTCAACACCGGTATCATCATCATATTCCCCGCCGACGGATGCCAGGCGGAACCCAATTGTGTTGAAGAAGAAGTTACAGGAATTCCTGATTCCGTCTGCCAGTGTTTCCGTTCCATGCGCGCCGGGATAAATCCAGCACTTGATCGGGGGATCAACGCCGTCAAATTCTCCCGGGCAGTACAATTGCTCCGTTGCCCCGAGCACTCCTTCCGCAACCCCGGCCGTGGCCGCGATTGGCTTAAAGGTGGAACCTGGTGCCAGCAGCTCCTGGGTCGCGCGGCTGTAGAACGGGCTGGAAAGGTCCGTGACAAGCTTATTGTAATAATTGGAATCCATCTCATTGACCAGACGGTTGCTGTCATAGCTGGGATAGGTCACACAGGCCTTTACCGTGCCATCCTCAGGATCTGTTACAACCACTGCCCCGGAGCAGGGATTCAGTGCAAGCTGCGCCGGTGTAATCTGCAGGTTATAGATCTTGTCCCGGATGAAATCATAGCCGCTCAGCGTACCGCTCGAAAGCTGGTCATAATCAGAAGTATTCATGTCCAGGACGCCCTGGTCGAACAGGAGCAGGCATACCTGGGAGCCATTCAGCTCATGCGCCATCAGCATGTAACGGAAAACACGCTTGCAGAAATTGGAATCCTTTCCAAGGTATTCCGCAATATAGTCCGCAAGTGAGGAATATACTTCAGTCGAATCCAGATAATCCATGTTTTCCGTAATGCCGTTGACATCAATCCAGTTGCTGGAGATCGCGTAGGTCAGAAACTCCTGGAGGCTGATTGTCTCATCCTCGGCCCATGCCTTATAGGTCAGGTCTGATTTGTCGATGGCATCCTCATTGAGAATCCCTGCCTGGGGAAGCATGGTATTGACAATATAGGACTGGTAAACCTTCATCTCATCGGACAGGTCCGAATAGGGAGTCGGGTCATCCCGCGTCAGCTGATCCTTGATCTCGGCAAAAATAGACGCTGCCTTCCCCTGGAATGCCGCATATACACTTTTCTCATTCGCGGAGGCATCCGGATCGGACAGATGCTCGACACTAAGGACATTATTCTCAAAGAGGGAATAATAGACGTCGTAAACCGGGATAAACACCTCGTCCGCAGACTGGATCCATTCTGTCTCAATCGATTCGGTATCCGCTATGTTTGCCCACAGGATGCCGGCGATGTACTCCTCCAGAATATGGTAGCAGGCTTTCTGGAGATCCGAATCCAGGGTCAGGTAGAGCGAATTTCCAGCCTGAGGCTGTGTAACAGAGGATACCTCCAAAGTCCTCCCCAGATTATCGACGTAGATGGTCTCGGAGCCCTTGCGCCCCTGGAGCTGGGTCTCCATCTTCTTTTCAAGACCTACCTTCCCGACAATATCGGTGGAGTCATAACTCGAATCCGACTCCCGAAGCTCCTTCAGCTCTTCTGCCGACACCTGTCCTGTGTAGCCGATAATCGGGGCAAAATACAGGGCATCATTATATACCCTCTTATAATTCTCCGTGACATTGATTCCCTGCAGGACACCCGTATTCTCAAGAAGCTGGGATACGGTTTCTTCTTTTACGTCCCTGGCCAGCGTGATGGAATTATAGCGCTGGTAGGCATTCGCCTGGAGCGTAGACCGGAACTGGCACAGCTGCAGAACCTTTTCGGGCGGCAATGTCCTGGGCATATCCCACACAGCCAGATCCTTGTCCGAATACTTCTGCGAGTTGATCCCATAGTACTTGTCAGAGCACATCAGCGCAATCAGGTCCGGGGCGGAAATCTCAGCCTCCTCCGGTTTCAACTCATCGATCGTCTGATAGCCGAAGAAGTCAGCCTTGAAACGGGAGAGGTTGAACCCTTTTACCGTGTAGACATATTTCCCATCTGCATCCAGGGCAACGCGGAAATTCTGATAGGTGGAATCCCCATGAGATTCTATGATCTTTACCGCCGTGTACAGAATCCCGTTGAGCGTCAGGTTGCGGATGGTATTATCCGTATAGCTGCCTTTGTCCTCAAATGTCACTTCATAGATCAGTTCATTGTAGGCAAGCAGGTTTCCATTGCAGTCAAAGATCTCGCCGCGCGTGGATTTCAAAGTCTTTTTCTTCTCAATGGACAGAGTAAAATCGTTCTCATACGATTCCCCGTTCAGAATCTGCAGGGTAAACAGGCGGGAAACGATCAATGCAAACAGAATGAGAAACACGATGACCAGGACAATCACCCTGCTTTTCAGTGAATCTGCCGAGGCCTTTCTTTTTTTCTTTGGATTCAATCTTTCTTCTCCCAAAGGCAGCGGACATGCTTGACGGATGCGCTGGCCGGAACGTCCGGGCTGATCCCGGCGCAGTCTCCCGGCATCAGAAATAAGTCCGGGTTGTCTTTTTATTTACGTAATAGTTCAACTGATACAGGAACACCGCAAAGATGACGGTATAGATCATCTCAGGAATGATCACGCGGACCAGGTAAAAGAATACGTTGACCCGTCCCCGGATCATAAAGGTCGTTACATACTGGTAGATGCCGTAGCCAAGATCACAGATTCCGATCAAAAGAAGCGGTGTCTTGATGTCATCATCATAGAAGATCCGGTAGGTATATCCCGCGAGGTATCCGATCCACGTATAGATCAAAGCATAGAATCCGAGGATGCCTCCGCCGAATACATCCAGCAGGATGCCGGACGAAAATCCGACGATCATGCCGGTCTTGCTTCCGCACATCAATGCAAAGGACGCAGTCAGGATCACCGGAAGATTCGGCCGGATGGAAGCGACTGCCACATAGGGCATGAGGGTTGTCTGTAAGAGCGCGGCCAGAACACACAGAAGGCCGATCAGAAACTTTCTTTTCACTGTCCGTCTCCCTCCGCAGGAGTTCCCTCCTGCACTGCATTGGCATCATTACCGGCATTGGGCTCTTGTGCGTTCTGGCCCTCCTGGGCAGCCTGCGCGCCTTCAGAGTTCTCTCCTCCCTGCGCAGTGTCCGCGCTCTGGCCTTCGCCATCGGTATGCTGCCCTTCCTGGGAAGCCTGGCTGCCGTCCGCGCTCTGCCCCTCCTGGGCAGCGGCACCATCTGGCGCCTTCCCGTCTTCTGCCCGCGGCGCAGTCAGCGTAGTGGTATCGCCGGAAGAAGCCTTTGCGGATTCCGGAACCTCTCCTTCACTCGGGATATACTCTTTCCGCGTACGGATCACAAGAACCTCCTGAAGGTGGCGGAAGTCCACAGCCGGATTCACCGTGCCGGATTTGGTCAGGTTGTTGGCGTCATTGTTGAGCTCAGAGATATAGCCGATCAGGATTCCCGGCAGATATTTCTCGGAGATATTGCTCGTTACGACCTTATCACCGACATGAACGTGGTTGTTGTCATCGGTCAGCTTCACCAGGGACAATGTCCCTTCATCCAGCAGTTGAAGGTTTCCTGCAATGATGCAGGTATCACTGGTGGTGGAGATCATGGCGGAAACATTGGAGTCATCGTCCGTAATCGCGCGCACCCTGGACCAGTTCGGCCCGCATTCCGTGACAATTCCGCACAGGCCGGCTCCGGCCAGTACATTGCAGTCAACGGCAATTCCGTCATCCGTTCCCTTGTCGATGGTAAACGTTGTGAACCAGTTCCCGGAGCCTTTTGAGATGACATGCGCCCCGACGGTATCATAATCTGTATACTGCTCCTTGAGTTCGAGCAGGCTTTGCAGGCGGTCAAGCTCTTCCTTATTCAGGACAAGCTTGGAATTCTCCGCCTTCAGGCTGTCAACCTGAACCTGAAGCTGGGCATTTTCCTCCCGCAGGGCTGCGGCATCTGTCATATTATCG
>CAMORF010000257.1 GCA_946623485.1 uncultured Clostridia bacterium | reverse complement strand
TTAGATGTGATGGAATACGGATTCCATGCCACAGAAAGGGGAAATACATGGCAGATTTTACGCTCCGCCAGGGAGAGGAATATATCAAGCTCGGCCAGCTTCTGAAGGCCATGCGGCTTGTGGATGAGGGATCTGACGCGAAATTCGTGATCGCGGACGGGAAGGTTTCCGTAAACGGGGAGGCCTGCACCATGCGCGGCAAGAAGATCCATGACGGCGATACAGTATCCTATAACGGTGAAGTGATTCATGTACATCAGCACGCTTAAGCTGGATCATTTCCGCAATTACGGCAGCCTCGATCTGGAGTTTTCCGCCGGAGCGAACCTCTTTTACGGGGATAACGCCCAGGGAAAAACAAACATCCTCGAGGCTGTCTATTTCTGCGGTACGACCAGGTCACACAGAACCGCAAGAGACAGTGAGATGATCTGCTTCGGCGCCCAGGAAGCGCACCTTCGGATGGAAATGAAGAAGAAGTCGGTGGATTACCGGATCGACATGCATCTGAAGGCAGGAAGGGCGAAGGGGATTGCCATTAACGGCGTGGCAATCCGGAAAGCACAGGAACTGATCGGGCTGGGGCATTTTGTCTTTTTTTCTCCGGAAGATCTCGGGATCATCAAAAACGGCCCGGCACAGCGGCGCAGGTTCCTGGATATGGAGCTGTGCCAGCTCGATAAGATCTATGTTTCCTCCCTTGCGGGATATAACAAGGTGCTGCTGCAAAGAAACCGCCTCCTGAAGGATCTTTCTTTCCGCCCGGAGGATATGGGAACGCTTGACGTATGGGATGAACAGCTGGTCAGGTACGGCTCTGTCCTCATCCGTTCCAGGGAACGTTTTGTAGAGCGGCTTAGGGAGATCATCCGCCCGATCCACAGTAAGCTGAGCGGGGGACGGGAGGAGATGGAAATCGGCTATGAGAAAAATGTGCCGGTGGATGCATTTGCGGAAGGCGTCAGGAAAAGCAGGGATAAGGATCTGCTCCTGAAATCCACAGGCCGCGGCCCGCACAGGGATGATTTGAGTTTTCTGGTAAACGGGGTTGACATCCGGAAATACGGCTCCCAGGGGCAGCAAAGGTCTGCGGCTCTTTCCCTGAAGCTTGCGGAGATAGAGCTGGTGAAGGAATCCACGGGGGATATCCCGGTCCTTCTTCTGGATGACGTGTTGTCTGAGCTTGATACCGGAAGGCAGCACTATCTCCTGGATTCCATCGGGCAGATCCAGACCTTTATCACCTGCACCGGGCTGGAGGAGTATGCGGACAGCCCGGTGCAGATCGACCGGATCTTCCAGGTTACGGAAGGCTGCGCGATCAGAAAGTAAGAAAGTAAGGAGTTATTTCTGAAGTTATTTCTGAACAGATCCTAAGGCGCACGTTTCAGTCGCATTTCGGGCATATCTGTGATATAATTTCTCCAAATGTTTATAGGATTCATGGAACGATTCTGGAGGAATTATGGGAACTGAGACAGGCACTGAATATGGCGCGAATCAGATACAGGTACTGGAAGGACTCGAGGCAGTGAGAAAAAGGCCCGGCATGTATATCGGGTCCACTTCGGCGAGGGGGCTGCACCACCTGGTGTATGAAATCGTTGACAATTCCGTGGATGAAGCGCTGGCCGGTGCCTGCACGCATATCAAGGTCAATATCCATCCGGATAATTCCATCACCGTGCGGGATGACGGCAGGGGGATTCCGGTAGGGATCAACGAGAAGACCGGGCGCCCCGCGGTTGAGGTTGTCTTCACTGTCCTGCATGCCGGCGGAAAATTCGGCGGCGGGGGATATAAGGTGTCAGGAGGCCTGCACGGCGTAGGCGCTTCTGTCGTCAACGCGCTCTCTGATTATCTGGAGGTTCAGGTTTTTCATGATGGAAAGATCTACCAGCAGCGATATGAAAGAGGGCATGCGATGTATGACCTGAAGGTGGTGGGCGATTGTGCTCCGGAAGAGAGCGGGACACAGGTTACCTTCCTGGCAGACGGCAGTATCTTCGAAACCCTGGTCTATGACTTTGATACCCTGAAGCAAAGGCTCAGGGAAACTGCATTTCTCACAAAAGGGCTCAGGATCACTCTCACCGATGAGCGGGTGGATCCGTGGAAGGAGCGCTCGTTCCACTATGAAGGCGGGATCCGGGAATTTGTCCAGTACCTGAACAAGGGGAAGACGCCTCTTTACGACGATATCATTGACTGTGAAGGGGAGAAGGACGGCGTCCTGGTAGAAGTGGCGCTGCAGCATAATGACGGGTACAACGAATCGACCTATTCTTTCGTCAACAATATCATTACCCCTGAGGGCGGAACCCATATGACGGGATTCAGGAACGCCCTGACCAAGACATTCAATGATTACGGCAGAGCGCAGAAGCTCCTCAAGGACAGTGAGGAGAACCTGACCGGTGAAGACATCAGGGAGGGGCTCACCGCAATCATTTCCATCAAGATCGCAGAGCCTCAGTTTGAAGGCCAGACCAAACAAAAGCTTGGCAATTCCGAGGCAAGAGGCGCTGTGGAGAGCCTTCTGAGCGAAAAGATCGGCATCTACCTGGAGCAGCATCCCCAGATCGGAAAGCTGATTATTGAAAAGTCCGTGATGGCGCAAAGAGCCAGGGCCGCAGCCAGGAAGGCCAGGGACCTGACCAGGCGCAAGAGCGCCCTGGACGGGCTGAGCCTGCCTGGAAAGCTTGCGGACTGTACGGATAAAAACCGCGATAATTGCGAGATCTTCATCGTGGAGGGAGACTCTGCGGGAGGCTCCGCAAAGACGGCAAGGGCCAGGGCAACCCAGGCGATCCTGCCTCTGCGCGGCAAGATCCTGAATGTCGAAAAGGCAAGGCTGGACCGGATCCTTGGCAATGCGGAGATCCGCGCGATGATCACGGCCTTCGGGACGGGCATCCATGATGATTTTGATATCGAAAAGCTGCGATATAACAGAATTATCATTATGACGGATGCCGATGTGGACGGCGCGCATATCGCAACGCTGCTTCTGACCTTCTTCTACCGCTTCATGCCGGAATTGATTAAGCAGGGCCACGTATATCTGGCTACGCCGCCTCTTTACAAGCTTGAGAAAAACAAAAAGGTGTGGTACGCCTACTCGGATGAAGAACTGAACAATATTCTGGCGGAAGTCGGGCGTGACCAGAATAATAAGATCCAAAGATACAAAGGCCTTGGGGAGATGGATGCGGAGCAGCTGTGGGATACCACCATGGATCCGGCAAAGAGAATCCTGAAAAGGGTATCGATGGATGACGATGATAAATCCTCCATTGATGTGACATTTACCACGCTGATGGGAGACCAGGTGGAACCGCGCAGGGAATTCATCGAAGAAAACGCGGCGCGTGTCAGGAATCTGGATGTATAGCGGCAGGCTCGTCTTTGTATAAGGCGGAGACGGACCGTAGCCTGCCCGGCCCCGAAGAGGCTGCGAATAGTATCAATGGATAAAAAAAAGGGATAAACAACAGTTGCGTGAACGATACGGGAGCATAGAATGGACGACAAAGTATTTGACCAGATCCGGGAAGTAGACCTTCAGAAAACAATGGAGGAATCCTATATTGACTACGCGATGAGCGTAATCGCTTCCAGGGCGCTTCCCGATGTCAGGGACGGCCTGAAGCCGGTACAGCGCAGAGTCCTGTATTCCATGATTGAGCTGAATAACGGGCCTGACAAGCCGCACAGGAAGTGCGCGCGTATCGTCGGTGATACGATGGGTAAATACCATCCCCACGGCGACAGCTCCATCTATGGGGCGCTTGTCTACATGGCACAGGACTGGTCCATGCGGTATCCGCTTGTAGACGGGCATGGGAATTTCGGATCGGTGGACGGAGACGGCGCGGCGGCGATGCGTTATACCGAGGCGCGCCTGTCGAAGATGTCCATGGAGATGCTCGCAGACATCAACAAGGATACGGTTGATTTTGTCCCGAACTTTGATGAGACGGAGAAGGAGC
>CAMORF010000256.1 GCA_946623485.1 uncultured Clostridia bacterium | reverse complement strand
CATCTTGCTTGTCTTTTCATCCGATAGCACAGCTCAAAAATCAATCACATAGTTATGATCTTGCTTGTCTTTTTCTCCGATTCCACAGGTCGAGGTTCGGTTACATCGTTATAGAGTCTCCAGATCCTTCTGCCAGAGTGCCACGCAGGCATCGCTCGGCATGCGCAGGTCTCCCCTGGGGCTTACAGCCACGGTTCCTACCTTCGGCCCGTCCGGAACGCAGGAACGTTTATATTGCTGGGAGAAGAATCTCCAGTAAAACTTCTTCAGCCACTTCAGAATCGTGCCGGAATCAAAGCGCCCTTCAAATGCCGCCACCGCGATCCGGTAGATCTTTGACGGGGCAAAGCCGAACCGGAGCATATAATACAGGAAGAAATCATGGAGCTCATAGGGACCCACCAGATCCTCTGTTTTCTGCGCGATCTCCCCGTCCTTCGGCGGAAGAAGCTCAGGGCTGACCGGGGTATCCAGCACGTCCTCCAGCACTTTTTTCAATTCCTCCGTACATTGCGTCTGCGCATAATAGCGCACCAGATGGCGTACCAGTGTCTTCGGCACGGAGCTGTTGACCGCGTACATCGACATGTGGTCGCCGTTGTACGTCGCCCATCCAAGGGCCAGCTCTGAAAGATCCCCCGTTCCGATCACGATTCCGCCGGTCTGGTTCGCAAGGTCCATCAGAACCTGCGTACGCTCGCGGGCCTGGGCATTTTCATAGGTGACATCCGTGACGGAAGGATCATGTCCGATATCCGCAAAATGCTGCAGCACGGCTTTCCGGATGTTGATCTCCCGCAGGCTGCAGCCCAGCGCTTCACTCATGGAAACCGCATTGCGGTACGTCCGGTCCGTTGTCCCGAAGGCCGGCATGGTAACGGCAAGAATCCCCTTCCGGTCCAGGGAAAGCATGTCGAACGCTTTTACGCACACCAGCAGCGCCAGCGTGGAATCCAGCCCGCCTGAGATACCGATCACGGCATTCTTTGCCCCGATGTGCTCCAGGCGCTTCTTCAGGCCCAGCGCCTGGATCTGGAAGATCTCCTCGCATCTGGAGGCGCGGTGTTCCGCTTCTGAGGGAACAAACGGCTGCGGATCAAACACACGGGTCAGGACGGTTTTTGTATCATCCAGATCGAACTTTGTCGATATGAATTCCTCATCCCTCCTGCAGCCAAAGGTGGTAATGCGGCGGCGCTCAGCATCCAGGCGGTCTACATCAATCTCAGCGCAGGTGATTCCCGTGGTAAACCTCCCGGAATCCGCAAGCACGCTTCCATTTTCCGCAATCATCCGCTGGCCGCAGAAAACCAGGTCCTGGGAGGATTCGCCCTCCCCGGCGCTCGCGTAGAGATAGGCGGCCACCAGCCGGGCTGAGGTCATCCGCACCAGGTCGCGGCGGTATGCGGTCTTCCCTGTCACCTCCACGGAGGCGGAAAGATTCACGATCACGTTTGCCCCGGCCATGGCAGCACGGGTACTGGGCGGATCCGGCATCCACAGATCCTCGCAGATCTCGCAGGCCACCTTCAACGTGTACGGAACTCCATGCCCATCCTCTTTGGCCTCGCACACAAAAAGCTGAAAGGCTCCCATCGGCACCTGGCAGCCGTCAAAGACAACCGGGATCGTCTTGCCATTGCCCGAGGCAAAATAACGTTGCTCGTAGTATTCACTGTAATTCGGAATCGCGCGCTTCGGGACAAATCCCAGAAGCTTCCCATCAGACACGGCAGCAGCCGTGTTATATAACCTTCCATCCACCTCCAGCGGCAGCCCGACAAAGATTAAGGCGCGGATCCCGGCAGAAGCATGAATCACCTCCGACAGCCCCCTGCGCGCTTCCTGCAGCAGCGCACGCTGAAGAAACAGATCATTGCACGTATAGCCTGTCAGGACCAGCTCCGGAAACGCGATGATCTTCGCGCCCTGCCCGGCCGCCTCCCGGAGCAGGCGGATGACTTCCTGTGTATTGTATGCAACATCCGCGACCCGGATCTTCGGCGTGACCGCTGCAACCTTGATAAAACCGTCTTTCATAATGCCTCCTGTCTCCTCAGTCACCTTTTCTGTTTCTGGATCGCAAGGATCCTTCTGAGCGCATCCACGTCAAAGCGGTACTTCTTTCCGCAGAACTGGCACCCCACCTCGATCGGCTTTCCATCCTCAATCATCTCCTGCACATCCGCAGGTCCGATGGAAATCAGCGCCTTCTCAATCCGTTCCATGGAGCAGTTACACGCAAAGGACACCTCATGCTTTTCCATCACCTGCAGGCCAAAGCTGCCGATCAGATCCTCCAGGATGTCCTCGGGAAGCTTCCCTTCCTCCAGCATGGAGGTCACGCTGCTGACCCCTGCAAGCTTCGCCTCCAGCGCGTCAATGACCTCATCCGGCGCACCTGGCATCATCTGAAGGATGAATCCCCCGGCCTGCCTGACGCTCCAGTCACGATCTACCAAAACACCCAGCCCCACCGAACTGGGGATCTGCTCTGATTCCGCAAAATAATAGGTCAGATCCTCTGCGATCTCTCCGCTTGGCATGTCGATGGTTCCCACGTACGGCTCCTTCAGACCGATGTCACGAATCACCGTGAGCGTGCCCTTTCCTACCGCACCTGAGACATCCAGCTTCCCGTTCGCCTTCAGCGGAAGCTGCACATGAGGATTGTGAAGATACCCCTTCGCATGGTAATGAGAATCCGCCGTAACCGTAATCCCGCCGGCAGGGCCATCTCCATGGATCTGCAGCGTCACAAGCGCCTGATCTTCCTTCAGCATGCTTCCGATCATCACGCCCCCCGTAAGGAGCCTGCCCAACGCTGCCGTGCAGACCGGCGTCGTATCATGCGCCTGCCTGGCGAATTCCACCATCTGCCTGGTTGTCGCGGCAAATGCGCGGATCGAGTCGTCTGCCGCCGTTGCCCTGATCATATAATCCTTCATCATCTTCCCCGCTTTCCTTTTCTATTCCGCAAACAGCAAAACACCTTGTCAAAGTAATCTCAGAAACCTCGTCAGGAGCCCGCCGATCACGCCTGCCGCATACAGGATCACGATGATTTTTGCGCTCTCTTTCCTGTTGCGGTTCGCCCTTGCAAGGACAAGGATTCCGACTCCCGCGCCGACCATCAGGCCGGACATCATCGCGCCGGCGCTCATGGCCCCGTCCAGGTACATGGTCGTCAATGCCACCGACGCGGCGCAGTTCGGGATGAGCCCGATCAGTCCCGCAAGCAGTTCTCCAATCACCGGCTGATTGAATATGATGTTCTCCAGATTCTGCGTCCCCACCAATTCCAGGAAAAGATTCAACCCGACTGATACCAGGAAAATATACAGTGTAATGCTGAGCGTATGGCGGATCGAAGAACTAAATATGCCTTTCTCACAATCGCAGTGCTCGGCTTCACAGATCCCGTGGATGCCTGCCCCGATTTTTCTCACATTCAGACTGCGGAAAAGAAAATCCACGACAAATCCGGCAATCACGCCATACACGACCTTGATCGCCAGAATCCGGATGATCAGGCCCGCATCCACTCTGTGTGACAGAAAGATGGGAAGCATCTCATCCGAAGTGGATAAAAAGACCGCGATCAGCGTTCCTCCGGTGATGACGCGGCCGGCATACAGGCTTGCCGCCGCCGCCGAAAAGCCGCACTGCGGGAATGCCCCCAACAGGCCGCCCACCAAAGGACCGAACTTATCGGAGCGCCGGATTGCCGCCCTTGTGCGGTCACTCGTATGATGTTCAATATATTCCATCACCAGATAGGTGAGAAATAAAAACGGTATCAGCTTGACCGTGTCTATGATCCCGTCCAGGATCGCATCCCAAATCTCCATCTATGTCCTGTCACCCATTCCGTTTTCACCTGTACCAGGAAAACAATTCCTTCTTTATCGTACCATTCCTGTCAAGAACGCAGGAAAAGCCAAGGAACTGTTCAGAAATAACTTGTACATATGACGCAGGACAAACGTTCATATGCAAGGA
>CAMORF010000255.1 GCA_946623485.1 uncultured Clostridia bacterium | reverse complement strand
CTCGAATGAAAATCCTGCGCAATCTGCACAATTTATTTTGTAACAGCTCCTTATCTTTACTCTGGCTTATACTCGATCGCGGAACACTTGAAGTTGTCTTTGCCTTCTTCCTTCACAAGGTACAGAAGTCTGTCTGCTGCAGCGGAGAGCGTATCATAATCCGGATAGGAGCCCAGGTTGATTACGCACCCGATGCTGGCGCTTACATATCCGCTCCCGGCCGGATCCGGCTTGATCTTGTGGAGCGAGGCTTTTGTGCTCTCCAGGCGGCTCACCACATGATTGAGATCAGCCATTCCGACCGCGTAAACGATGAATTCGTCTCCGCCCATCCGCATGACCACGTCTGTCTCCCGGAAATTCTCCTGCAGGCATGCCGCAATCTGTTTCAGTGTCGCATCCCCGGCAGCGTGTCCATAGTGATCGTTGATATGCTTGAAGTTATCGATGTCAACCAGCATGAAAGCACCGGTTACGCCGTTGGCCACATAATTGCTGATGAGATGTTCCCCGCCGCGGCGGTTATAAACCCCTGTCAGGGCATCGTGGTCAGCTTTGTCGGTCGCGGTATAGCTATTCTCCATGAAGGTGATGCGTTCATGAATCATTCTTTGAGACAAGTACAAAGCCGCACTGACACACACGGAAAGATGCACCATGTCGAGAGCGAATGTGCTGCTTTCCTTGATATTGCAGTCCACAAAGATAAAAGCAACGGAGAAAACAAGAGTCAGGATCAGGATATTGCCCCAGGCGTCACGGATCAGCAGGGGGAGCGTCAGGATAAAGAAAAAGAACAGATAGCTCGGATAGTCTTTCCGCTCGCCTGAGGTCATGAACAGGCTCCAGACCAGCAACAGGCAGATCCACACATAGAGCGTCACGGTTCCGTCCTTGATCAGCTCTTTCCGGTAGCCGATCAGGAGCGCAACGGACATGCTGAAGAAGATAAGGTATTCCAGCGTCCGTGTGCCGGCAGGAAATCCTGATGCACGGGTAATGTTGAAGAGAAAGCTGATGAGGCTGATCACCAGCCCGGCAATCAGTAAAAAACAAAGGGCTTTGCCATTCTCTCTTTCAAAATCAATGCGAAACCCTTTGATCTTCCCCGGATACAAGAACTCTTTGATCTGGTTGGCTGAATTCTTCATTCTTAGGCTCCATATTCTCAGCCGGAAGGCTGCTTGTGCATGATCATACTGTCTGATGTATCACAGCGTTTTCCTGCAAATAGACTGACAAAATGATTATTCAATTCTATATTATACTACTACAAAATTTCTTTGCATTCAACCGCCATTTCGGTGAACCTGCTGTTGAGCTGACCCGTTGGACCGGGTCGCAGGTATTTGGCACAAAGAGACGCTGGTGACGGAGTCCCGGTGCCATGAGCGCGAAGCGCGGAATAATCCGCAAGCGGCTTTTTGGCGACTGAATCATTTATATATGCAGCATCTTTTTCTTGTCGGAAATGGGGCGTAACGTTATAATAAGAAGAAATTTAGGAATGAAGCCTTCGGGCTGCAGGATCAGGGATGATGTTTCGGAAAGGAGATAGTTGGTTATGAGTTTCATTGATGACATCAAGGCGCAGGCGAAGAAGGACATTAAGACGATCGTTCTTCCTGAGTACATGGACAGCAGAACCTATGAGGCTGCCGTGAAGATCGCTCAGGAGGGGATCGCAAAGGTTGTCCTGATCGGTACTCCGGAGGAGATCGCCGCGAACAAGGGTGATTTTGACCTGACAGGGATTACCGTCATTGATCCGAAGACGGATCCGAACCGTCAGAAGTACATTGACAAGTTTGTTGAGCTCCGTGCGAAGAAGGGGATGACCCCGGAGAAGGCCGAAGAGCAGATGATGAGCGATTATATGTACTATGCCTGCCTGATGTGTAAGTGCGGGGACGCGGATGGAGCTGTCTCCGGCGCATGCCACTCCACCGGCAACACTATCCGTCCGGCGCTTCAGCTGCTTAAAACGAAGCCGGGAATCAGCAGTGTATCCGGATTCTTTGTCATGGATGTTCCGGATTGCGAATTCGGTGAGAATGGCAGATTCGTCTTTGCGGACTGCGCGGTCAACGTAGATTTTGATTCCGCGAAGCTTGCGGAGATTGCCATCCTGTCTGCCCAGTCTTTTGAAGCATTCATCGGCGCGGAAGCGAAGGTTGCCATGCTTTCTTACTCTACCAAGGGCAGCGCGAAGCATGATGATGTCACGAAGGTTGCCGAGGCGGTCAAACTTGTAAAAGAGAGCCATCCGGAGATTAAGGTGGACGGGGAGCTGCAGTTTGACGCGGCAATCGTTCCGTCTGTTGCAAGCCTTAAGGCTCCGGGCAGCGATGTCGCAGGGCATGCCAACACGATCATTTTCCCGAGCCTGGAAGCCGGCAACATCGGATATAAGCTTGTCCAGCGGCTGGCAAAGGCAGGTGCTTACGGTCCGGTGCTTCAGGGCCTTTCCATGCCGGTCAATGACCTGTCCAGAGGCTGCTATGCGGATGACATTGTTGGCGTGGTCGCGATGACCGCCGTCCAGGCGCAGAAGGCGTGAGCACATCTTTCTGCAATCAGCGTGGCTATGGTTTCAGGATCGTTCTTATAGGATAGAAACGTATAAGGGATCATGATCCTATGGATAGAAGCGTATAAGGGATCATGATCGAATTCAGAAGCTGTCACGGCATGAACTGGTATTTGTTGGCCCGTGGCAGCTTCCAAATCTGCAAACAAAGGAGATATCATAAGCATGAAAGTATTAGTAGTTAACTGCGGCAGTTCCTCTCTGAAATACCAGGTGATCGATTCTGACACTGAGCAGATCGAAGCGAAGGGTCTGTGTGAACGGATCGGCCTTGACGGCCGTCTTGTCTATCAGCCGACCGGCGGAGAGAAGGAGATTACAGAAGCGCCGATGCCGACACACAGCGAGGCGATCCAGATGGTGCTTGACGCGCTTGTCAATCCGAAGACCGGTGTCCTGAAGAGTCTGGATGAGGTTGAGGCGATCGGCCACAGAGTCCTGCACGGCGGCGCAAAGCTGACGGAATCTGCGTTGGTCAATGAGGATGTCATTGCCGCGATTGAGGAGGCATCTGACCTTGGCCCGCTGCACAATCCGGCGAACCTGATGGGAATCCATGCCTGCATGAAGCTGATGCCCGGCAAGCCGAACGTCGTCGTGATGGATACTTCCTTTGGCATGACTCTTCCGCCAAAGGCATACCGTTATGCGATCCCGACGGAATACTACGAGAAATATCATATCCGCCGCTATGGTTTCCACGGAACATCCCACAGCTTTGTGTCAAAGGAGACCATCAAGTTCCTGAACCTGGATCCGGACAATTCAAAAGTGATTGTAGCGCATCTTGGCAACGGAGCCAGCATCACGGCTGTCAAGAACAGCAAGTGTGTCGATACCTCCATGGGCGTTACGCCGTTGGAAGGATTGATCATGGGAACCCGCTCCGGCGACCTGGATCCCGCGATTATCGATTATCTGTGCAGCCATGAGAACCTGACGGCGGCTCAGATGAATACGATTCTGAATAAGAAGAGCGGCGTTATGGCACTGTCCAACAACCTCAGCTCAGACTTCCGTGACCTGGAAGACGCGATGAATGCTGGAAATGAAGCGGCCGCTCTTGCGATTGAGGCTTTCTCTTACCGGGTCGCGAAATATATCGGCTCCTACACGGCTGCCATGAACGGCGTGGACGCAATCGCATTTACGGGCGGAATCGGTGAGAATGGTGGAATCGTCCGCAAGAAGGTGCTGGAGTATCTTGGATTCCTCGGCATAACGCTGGATGAGGAAGCGAATAAGAAGAGAGGCGAGACATTTGTCCTCTCCACACCGGATTCGAAGGTGAAGGTGATCGTCCTGCCGACCAATGAAGAGCTGGCCATCTGCCGTGAGACGGTAAGGCTTGTGAAGAACGCCTAAGGAGCTGTTACAAAATAAATTGTGCAGATTGCGCAGGATTTTCATTCGAG
>CAMORF010000254.1 GCA_946623485.1 uncultured Clostridia bacterium | reverse complement strand
TCGGATGAAAAGACAAGCAAGATGTACAAGTTATTTTGTAACAGATCCTTAGAATGAAACTGTTTCCTTCGCTGAGGATGATCCTGGATGAGGTACATCTTAGAAAAAAAATCAGACAAGGTTCTTTCCTTCCTGTTGGATGACGCAGGGCATGCGGTTGAGATTCATGCGGATACACTGACGGACGGGCCTAAGGTCGGTGATATATATGTCGGCCTTGTCCAAAAGGTTGCCCAAAACATCAGTGCCGCTTTCGTGGAGCTGATTCCAGGCTTCAATGGATATCTGCCTTTTGATGAAATTGTGGAACCGATCTATGTTTCCAAAGGACCCAGGGCAGAGATTCAGGCAGGAGACCAGGTCGTTGTCCAGATTACGCGGGAGGCTTTCGGGCAGAAAGATCCTTCCTTATCTACGAAGTTGACTTTGCACGGGCCGCATATGGTTTTAGTCCATGGAGGCGTGGGAATCGGCATTTCCAAAAAAATCCCGGAAGAGATGCGAAAACAGATGAAGGACAGTTTTCTTTCTTCAGAGGAATTTGCCTCCTTGCAAAAGCGGATCGGGCCTTGCGGAATCGTTCTGCGCACGAGTATGTGGACACTTTGGGGACAGGATTCCCCAGACGCAGTATCTGCGAGGAACCAGGATTCCTCAGGCGCACTTCCTGCAGCGGGACAAGATCCCTCAGGCGCGCTTCCTACAGCGGGACAGGATTCCTCAGGCGCAATGCCTGCAAAAAAGCAGGAGGAAGAGGTCCGGAGTGAACTGTCCACCCTCACGGCTGAAATGATGGATCTCAAGCTCAAAGCGCCGTACCGCAGTGTGCATGCTGTTTTAAAGAAACAACCGCCCAGATGGATCTCAAGAATTCTCTCTCTGTCCGGTGATGAGATTGATGAAGCCGTTACGGATGACCGTGAGCTATACCGGCAGATGCTTGAGGCTGTGCAGTCAAACGGGAAGAAAGATCTTCATTGCCGCCTTTATTCTGATTCTCTGGTCTCCATGGAAAAGGTTTATTCCCTGGAACGTGAGATGGATCGTGCGCTTGGAAAACGGGTCAATCTGAAAAGCGGCGCTGATCTTGTCATAGAATCTACTGAAGCGCTTCACATTATTGATGTGAATTCCGGCCGTTCCAGGAGCAGTAAGCATAAGGAAGAAGCCTTGCTGGCAGTTAACCTGGAGGCCGCAAGAGAGGCCGCACGGCAGATCCGGCTCCGGAATCTGTCCGGAATTATTGTGATTGATTTCATTAACCTGAAAGAACAGAAGAACTCCCTGCGCATCCTCGATGAGTTGAGAAAAGCGGTCTTTCAGGACCCTGTCCGGACACAGGTCGTAGATATGACAAAACTGGGGCTTGTGGAAATGACCCGGCAAAAAATCGAGGTACCGCTCCGGGAAGCATTGATGCAGGGGAAATCATGAATCATATGAACCAGAAACCATGCAGGGAATCTATTTGGCAGGAAAGCTATGTGACAGGGGAGCTTGCTGCTTGCAGAAAGAAGCAGCTTTCAGCATCCTCATCGAACAATCCCCGCGTTTGGGGGAATTGAGTGCTGAATCGTTTCCAGAATGATTCCAAGGGGAGAGACAGAAGATGGAGTATTCTTTTATTACACATCCCATCCCTCCGGTCTATGACAAGGATTCCAGAATCCTGATTCTTGGGAGCTTCCCATCTGTGAAATCGCGTGAAGCGATGTTCTTCTACGGACACCCCAGGAACCGTTTCTGGCAGGTCGTAGCATCTGTTTTCGGCGAGGATGTTCCCATGACGGTTCCGGATAGAAAAGCATTTCTGCTCCGGAATCATATTGCTGCGTGGGACGTTATTGCTTCCTGCAGGATTAAAGGCTCCTCTGATGCCAGCATAACAGATGTAACGCCAAATGACCTTCGGCCGATCCTGGAAACCGCCCGGATTGGCCGGATCTATGTCAATGGTAAAACCGCAGAGAAGATGTTTCTAAGGTATACGGAACCGTTGATCGGGGAAAAATGTGTCTGCCTTCCTTCTACCAGTCCTGCGAATGCGGCCTGGAATATAGAGAAGCTGGTAAAAGCCTGGGAAAGGATCCGTGAAGCGCTGTAATATAAACCTATGGTTTGGATCCACGGCGGTGCTTATTTTCTTGTTGCCTTAGGATGATCCAGTCCGCGGCTTTTGCAGCGCCGCCGCAGCCCATGAAGAAGACACGTTCGCGGTTTAACGTGTGAAGATGCTTTTGCTGTGCCTCGGGGATGCCTGCGATGATATCCACGTCATTTCCCGGACACAGAAGGGACAAAAGCGTTTTTTTGGGGAACCCCTTCCTTTGCAGGTGCTTCAGTTCCCTGTCAATGGCTGTTTCATATGGCTCCAGAGCTTTGAAATAATCAAGCCGGTCTTCCGCAATGGTAAACAGGTTCAGTACCTGATCTGCACTTGACATCACGTAGCTTAAACCGTGTTTTTCGGCAAGCAGCCTTCCCCAGATGGATTCCGTATCGATGATGGTGTATGCAGGCCGGAGTGTCCTGATATCCCGGCCTGCCATGTAATCCATGGCCTCTGCCAGCTCCAGCAGCCGAAGGATGCTGAATTGCTTCAGAAAATAGTTGACGCATGTCAGAGTCATATGCTATATTTCCTGAGTATGCCGCTCAGCGGGGCTTAAGTGTGTCTTTTATACCGGGATGCCGCCGTAGCTGGCGAGTTTTTTAAGAATGGGAGGAAACCCAAGATGTACGCTATTATCGCAACAGGTGGTAAACAGTACAAGGTCGCGGAAGGCGACGAGATCAGAGTCGAGAAGCTCGGCAAGGATGAAGGTGAGAAGGTTACCTTTGATCAGGTCCTGGCTGTCAGCACAGATGATGGTCTGAAGGCCGGCGCGGATGTTGCTTCCGCAACAGTTGACGCTTCGGTCGTGGCGAACGGTAAGGCAAAGAAGGTCATCGTTTATAAGTATAAGCGCAAGACCGGCTACCACAAGAAGAACGGCCACAGACAGCAGTACACCCAGGTTAAGATCGAAAAGATCAACGCCTGAGACGGAACCTCAGGGGGTCTTGATGATCGAGGTTGAACTGTATTCAGATGAGAATGGGCTTCTGACCGGCTTTCGTACCAAGGGGCATGCCGGCGCGGGCGGATACGGACATGATATTGTGTGCAGCGCTGTATCAGCACTTACAATCGGGTGTGTGAATTCCGTAGAAACGCTTACAGAAGCTGGATATAACCTGGATGCTGCCGAGGACGGCGGTTTTCTGGAGCTATTCCTGAAGCGGGATTCGGTTTCGGATCATGACGCACAGCTTCTTCTGAACGCATTGTCGCTTTCGGTCACGCAGATCGCTGAGAGCTATCCGGAGAATCTCCGGATCAGACACATCGAAAGAAAGAATTACGGGAGGTAAGAATTATGCTTAACATGAACCTTCAGTTCTTCGCTCATAAAAAGGGTGTCGGTTCCACAAAGAACGGCCGTGATTCCGAGTCCAAGAGGCTTGGCGCAAAGAGAGCGGACGGACAGTTTGTCAAGGCAGGCAATATCCTGTACAGACAGCGCGGAACCCATATTCATCCGGGTGAGAATGTTGGTCTCGGCAAGGATGATACTCTGTACGCGAAGGCAGACGGGATTGTTCATTTTTCCAGACTGGGCAAGTACCGCAAGCAGGTCTCCATCATCGTGAGAGAAGAGACCCAGGCTGCGGCTGAGTAATTCGTAATTGATTCTCAGAGACACCCAGGAGTGTTATGCTTTAGAGGTTGAAGGTGCGGGTACACATGTATCCGCACCTTTTCTTAGGAACTGCTCAGAAACAACTTTTCAAGATTGCACAGGGTTTTGAAAGGTTATCCTATATGCGCAATCCGTGGGACCCCGTTCTCGTCTTTAGACTCGGTCGTTGCTAAACGCGTGCCACTGGCACGCAGCAACCCACTACTTGCTCATATAGGGGCGTGCAATCAAGCATCGCCCCCGCTGGCAGGCAAGCTTGCTGTGCGGGCATGTTTTTTGCACTG
>CAMORF010000253.1 GCA_946623485.1 uncultured Clostridia bacterium | reverse complement strand
GGCAGGCAAGCCGTCTGAGACGATTGCAGCGGTAGAGGCACGCGCGCCGCAGGCGGATGTGGTATTCTTCTATATCAGCTCCAACCAGAGCGTGAACGTGCGGCGGGAACATGATTATGTGTCCCGCATGATTGAGATGGCGGGGGGAAGGTATATGCTGCATGATCTTGTTTCATCGCTGCCTGCTTCCGAAACACAGTCCGGATCCATCTCGCTGCAGATGGAGAGCTTCTATGCCGCAGCAAAGAATGCGGATGTCCTGATCTATAACGGAACCCTCGGAGAATCTCTGGAGAGCATTGAGGAATTAAAGCAGAAGAATCCACTGCTTGGCGATTTCAAGGCAGTAAAAAACGGCCGGGTGTATTGCAGCACGGATTCCCTGTTTCAGGAGGTGACCGGGACCTGCCGGATGATTCTGGACTTTTTTTATGCGATCCGGGGGCAGGACGGGGAGGATGGCTGGAACCTTACCTTTCTCCGGAAGCTGACAGCATAGTGGCTCCGCAAACATATTTACTGAGCAGATCCTAACGGAATATGGACAGAATCGTGCATTTTTGATTTCGCGGGGAAGATCGGGAAAGAAGGCTTAGTCAGTATGAACGTAGAATCTCAGAAAAGGCACAGCATTCGCGGCGCTTTCAGGTTTGCATGGGGGTACCTGCTGCTTGCTGCCATGGTTCTGGCTCTTTCTGCCGCAAACCTGATGACAGGAAGCGCAGCGCTTTCATTTCCCCGGATCATAAGCGCGCTGGCTGGGAACGGGGATGCCGAGGCGGCTGCCATTCTGTTTGACCTGCGCTTTCCCAGGCTTTTGAGCGCGTTGATCCTGGGCGGGGCCCTGTCCGTGTCCGGATATTTGTTGCAGACTTTTTTCCGTAATCCTCTTGCAGGCCCCTTTGTGCTGGGTGTTTCCTCCGGGGCAAAGCTTTTTGTGGCAATCATGATGATCCTGCTGCTTGAGAAAGGGATTGTGCTGAATTCCTGGGGGATGATCGGCGCAGCCTTCGCCGGCGCGATGATGTCTATGGCATTCGTTCTTCTGGTATCCGGGGTATCCGGCAATTCTACCATCCTGATCATCAGCGGTGTCCTGATCGGGTATTTTTGCAATGCTGTGACGGAGATCTTCCTTACATTCGCGAAGGATTCCAATATCGTGAATCTGCATACCTGGGCGCAGGGAAGTTTCTCCGGCGTAAACTGGCAGAATGTTATCGTCATGGGGATCGTGACCGGGGGCGGCATGCTGGCTTGTGTTTTGCTGTCAAAACCGATGGGTGCCTGGCAGATGGGGGAGGCGTATGCGGTGAACCTGGGGGTCAATGTACGTGCGCTGCGGATCGGGCTGATCCTGCTGTCGAGCCTCCTGTCCGCATGTGTAACGGCTTTTGCAGGACCGGTTGCCTTTGTCGGGATCGCGGTGCCGCACCTGATGCGGAGCCTTCTGAGAACATCAAAACCGGGCATGCTGCTGCCGGCCTGCTTCCTGGGAGGAAGCGCATTTTGCCTGCTCTCAGACCTGATCGCGCGGAATCTCTTTGCCCCGACGGAATTAAGCATCAGTGTTGTCACATCCGTGCTTGGCGCACCGGTGGTGATCGTTATGATGATCCGCAGGCAGGGAAAGTTCCACAGGAATGGGTGAGGTGAAACAGGGGAAAGTTCTCCGTTTCACTTATGTGAAACGGAGAACTTTCCCCTGTTTCGCCCCTGTTTCATCAACGAAATGAAATATGCGTTTATGAAGGAGTTTAGACCAGGAGATGGTTGATGTACTGACAAAGGCAAAGCAGGAAGTTGTCCAAATGGAAGCTGTTCAGGCGGAAGCTCTCAAAGTGGAAGTTTCCCAGGCAGAAGCTGTCCGGGTGGAAGCTCTCCGGATTGGGTATGGGAAAAAGAAGGTCGCGGAGGGAATTCATTTTTCTCTGCCCCAAGGCAGGATCCTGGCGGTGGTCGGCCCAAACGGGAGCGGGAAATCAACACTTCTTCGGACGATTGCCGGATTCCTTCCTCCTATGGGCGGACGGATCATGCTGAACCAAACCCCGGCGAGTGATATGAGCCGGGCAGAGCGTGCCAGGTTCCTGGCGGTTGTGATGACTGACAGGCCGGATGTGGACTGGATGAGAACCTGGGATGTGGCGGCATCAGGACGTTACCCATATACCGGAAAGCTTGGGGTTCTGTCAGACCTGGACAGGGAGATTGTAGAGGATGCGCTGAGGCGGATGGAGGTATTGAACCTAAGGGAGCGGTATTTCAATGAGCTCAGCGATGGGCAGAAACAGAGGATTCTGCTTGCAAAATCGATTGCCCAGAGGCCGAAGCTTCTGATTCTCGATGAGCCGACTTCCTTCCTGGATCTGCGGTATACGTTGGAGTTTGTCCGGGCAGCCCGCCAGCTTGCGAAGGAGGACGGCATGGCGTTGCTGCTGTCGATCCACGAGCTGAGCATTGCAAGACAGTTGGCAGACCTGGTGGTGACACTAAAGAATGGTGTCCAGGACGCGTGCGCCTCGCCGGAGATTCTGACCGAGGAATACATCAGAAATCTCTATGGAATCGGAGACGATGTAATGCTGCTGAGGCCGTGGATCTGTTCGTGAATATAGTGCACGTCGAAGTCGCCGCACTTTTGGAACGCGTGAGCAACCGAAAAGCAGATTCCTATGTGAAGCTCAATGTGAAAGATGGAGGATTACTATAGAATCAAGGACTCGAAAGGCGGTGAAGCGGATGGATGATATAAAGAAGGATCCTTTTGAGGAATATATAAAAAATCTGCCCCCTTCAAGGAAGGAGATGGGTCAGGCGTGGTCTGCTGCAATCGGACTGCAGGATGTGGACGGCTTAAAAACATCCGAATACCTCTATGCCACAGCCAGGAAAAACATTGATGGGGAAATAACCATTGACGAGGCTGGCGAGTTAATTAATTCATATTACGAGAGCAGACAAGGAAGAACTGAGCACGGGACTGAGGAGGCTGATAAGGTTTCACAGAGGATTGCAAAACTATTATCAGATAAAGCATTTGTGTTTTCTCCTGCTCAATATATTTCAATTCACAGAGAATTATTCAAAGGTATTTATTCACATGCGGGAATAATAAGAGATTATAACATCACAAAAAAAGAATGGGTCCTTGATGGAGATACCGTGTCATATGGTCATGCCATTGATCTGAAAGAAACTCTTGAATACGATTTTTCACAGGAAAGAAATTTTCGTTATAATGGTTTATCAATGACAGCAGTAATCCATCACTTGTCGGTTTTTATCTCCAGGCTATGGCAGATCCACGTGTTCGGAGAGGGAAATACGCGAACCACAGCAGTATTCTTTATAAAGTATCTGAGAAAATTGGGCTTTGAAGCAGATAATGATCTGTTTGCTGAGCATTCATGGTATTTCAGAAATGCATTGGTTCGCGCCAATTACAGTAATATAAAAAAAGAAATCTACGAAACTACGGATTTCCTTGAGCTATTCCTGCAAAATCTGTTGCTTGACGGTAAAAATGAACTCCATAACAGAGAAATGCATGTGAGCGGCAAGTTTGTGAAAAAGCAGGATATTGACCCAATAAAACAGGATATTGACCCAATAAATGACCCGATAAATACTATGGAACTTAGTGAACGGGAGAAAAAAGTGCTTGAGCTCTTGAGACAGGATCCGACTTTGACAAGAGCTAAGATGGCAGAAATACTTGGGTGTTCCGATGCGACGGTAAAAAGAGCATTGGGGGCTATGGTGCAGAAAAGCGTTATATGTCGTATAGGGTCAAACAAGAAGGGCGAGTGGATCATCAATCTATGAAGAGATGAACCGTCCCCTGTTTCACCTTGATATGATGCATATATTTGAATAGAATATTTTTGGGGATTGCACATGAGGTGGCACCAAACTGGTAACAGAGTCCTGGTGCCATAAACGCGAAGCGTGGAACAATCCGTAAGCGGCATGTGACGGCCAGATCTTAAGGTTCATCTGCGAAAAAATGTCATCGTTGAGATGTTCGTGGACGTAGTGCC
>CAMORF010000252.1 GCA_946623485.1 uncultured Clostridia bacterium | reverse complement strand
TCCCGGTTTCTGTCCTGCTTCTGTTCCCATGCCTGTTTCTGTCACGGTTCATGACCGCAGTGATCCCAATCGGTTGCAGCCGCCCCGGTCTCTTCCCGCCCGGCACACTCCGGTACAGCTATCAGAAGACAGACAAAAAGCGGCTGGAGAGTGCCGCCTTTTATCCTTGTTTCTTTATTTCAACATGTTAAAAACCGGGAATTTTTAACAGAGCTGACGATAGTAAATGGCAGGAATACACTCGTTGCAGTGCAGTTGTCGTTCGGATTTTTAACCCTGATGTGATGAAAACAGAAAAAGGGAGCATTTCGCCGCATAATACGACAATGCCCCCGCAAATCCATCACATCACCGATGTTCCCACCGAACATGGTATCCTGACTACATCTGCAGCAAGTATCCTGGCTTGGCTTCATCCTCCATCCCGTCTTCCCGAAAGGATCGTTTTGAATACGCAGCGCATTCAAAACGATCTGTTCCAGTGACTCCTGCGGCTTGCAAATGCCGCAGGCAGGGACTTTGTCTGCCTTACAGTAGCGGGGGCTGCTCCGGTTTTGAACCGGATTCCTTGTCAGGCTCCGAAGAGCACTGCAGATGCTTTTCAATTTTATGACTATCGGTATTATAGCATATCTATTTTCCGATATTGGTAATTTTTTTACATAAATTGGCCTGATTTTCAAAGGGGCCGATGAGAATGCCGCTTATTTCTTCATTGCGTCCAGGGCTTCCTGGATGGTCTTCTGAAGTTCTTCTTTCGAAGGGATGATAGAGCGCCATTTCAGCTCGCCGTTCAAATACATGGAAGGAAGGTTGGGGACGCCCATCTTGATGCAGCGTGCGACGTTTTCCCTGTAGATGTATTTATACTCGACCACGTCGATCTGATCGCCGAACATTTCGATGGCCTGGTTGGCGGCGCCCATCATGTAGCCGCAGGCTGCGCACTGGGCGGAATCCAGTGTGAAGACTTCCAGGAAAGGCTTCTCGAGGTGCTCGTAATCAGGAAGCACGACACCGGTGGTATCGATTTCTTCTGCCTGATAGTTCTTGACCATCTCGCGGACAGTATCTGTCTCAAGTGCTGCCTGTGCGATGCCGATGCAGTTCTCGATCGGGACTTTGTAGGGCATGTCACAGCCGGGAGCGATGATGAAATTGGTCTTGTCCGGAATGCTGTCCAGAAGGTTCACTGCGAACTTCATGTTGTCCTGCTGATTGCCGAGCAACATGATAGATGTCAACGGGATATTTCCGCCGATTGCGATGTTGTACTCGTCAGTAATCTTCTTGGCCGCCAGGATATCGACGTTCTCATCGACAGAAATGGAATCGGGGCCGGTCTGGCACATGACATCAATATTTCTGGTAGCGTCGCCGCATACAAAGAAGGAAGAGAATGCACCCTTCTCGCGGATGAACGCGAAGATGTCTTTATAGGGCTCCATGCAATAGGTCTCGAAATCATCCGAAGAGATCTGGGAGATCAGCGGATCAACCATGGCGATGACGTCCATGCCGGCTTCGATGTAGTACTCGGCAACCTTATTGCAGACGCGGGCGCAGAAAGCCATCAGATCGCAGACTTCATCCTCAAAGTCATACATATCTGTGAAGAGCTGGTTGCCGCGCAGGTGAGAAGCCAGTGTGAAAGGACCGCAGATCAGGCCGTACAGGGCGGTTGTATCGCCGACTGCTTCTTTCATACGCTTCATAACATCCAGGACATAAGGAATACGGCCTGATTCCTTTGTGGGAATCTTGCAGTCGCAGGGCGTTACGGGGGGTTCATCCTCATCGTCGGTCTCCAGAGGATGAGCGGATACGGAAGGAGGGCAGTCATCTGCCCATCTCAGCTCGCAGCCAAGGCACTCCGCCTCAATCTGCAGATCAAAGATCACAGGCTGTCCATCCGGACGATACAGGCGGTTGACTTCCATCAGGGACTCAAATGCCGCATCGGCATTTGTAAGCATTTCAGTTGCAGTGTAGCCTTTCAGAAAACCGGCATGCACGCCTGCAAAAGGCACCCACGGAGCACGCTCAATCGGCTCATGTTTCAGACAGCGAATCAACAGATCTTTCATCTTTACCTCCTTACGCAAATCCATTACTGCTGCATTACTTTATTATACTTTATTATTTCGTAATGCTTACTTTTTAAGTTCGAAATTTAAAGTTCGAAATGGTTTTACAGTTGCTCACGCATTTTTCTGCAGTTTCTTTTCGCCAATACTTTTCACAGCGGTCTCATTACATGCCGGGCAAAAATATAAAAAACATTCATCTGCCGCGGAATGTGATTTCTGTTTTTTACATTATAGGCGAAATCCACCCATTCTTTTTAGAATAAAAATTCATTTTTTTAGTAATTTCTTTGCGCATTTGCCTGGTGCTCACGTCCTGCCGTCTGCTCAATTTTTGCCCATTTTTTATAAGCGCCGTATTTCTCCCTGCATTCGGCGAAATCGGCAACAGCTGTTTTGTTCACTCCCGGAAGTTCGTACCGGGGCAGCCCGCACAGTTCACAGCTTCTGAAATATCTCAGTAACTCCCGCTGTCTCTTCCATATTGCTGACCAGCTCCGCAATAGACGCGGCATAGCTGCGCAGCGTCACCTGCCAGTTCCCCAGACAGGCTTTCCCCTTTTCCGTGATGGAATAAACTCTCCTGGATACATCCTTGTCCTGCGCGTTTTCCAGCCTGGAAGTCAGATACCCCGAGGCCTCCATCTTCTTCAGATAACGGTAGACACCGGTCTTATCCGGCTCGACGCCTCCGAACATGGGATTTTTACCCAGATCCCGAATGATCAGCCAGCCGTATTTGTCCTGCCGGTACAAGCTCATCAGGATACCGGGCTGCAGCATCTTGTCCAGATTTTTCCCTTTGCAGGGACAGTCCATTTCAAAATACATTGGATGATTTCCTCTATTTTGCTTCTCAGCCCTGTGTGATCTCTCCGATCTCATCAGGGTACCAGGCTGCAGCTTCGCGCACACGTTTTCTCACAGGCATTCCGGATCCGGACAAAACGGTGAGAAGACCTTGCAGGTGTACAGGTACCGGTCTTTCCCAGGCGGACACAGACACGACATTGCCGGTGCAGCTGACCAGCATCATCCCCTCTTTCGTCCGTACAAACCCCTTCACACGAAAGGTTGTCTCCGAGAACATTTCTATAAATTTCCGCAGCTGATACACTGTAATCTCCGGGTTGACGCGGACTGACAGCCGGATCGTTGTGATGTCCGCGACCAGCGGCATTTCCCGGTCAGCGCCGTCTGCTGCTTTCTGAAGACTGCAAAGAAGATCCAGAATGCTGCCGTCCACCTGTCCGAACGCTGTCTCCAGGACCGGCATGTCGGGGCGATGTCCCCTGAGCAGTTCCCTGGTACTCTCCAGCTGTTCAGGCGAAGCCAGGTCCGTCTTGTTGATCAGGGCAATATCCGAAGCGGAAACCTGCCGCAGGCATGCGCGTGATTTGGCGTAAACTTTCGGAAAACGCACCGCATCCACCAGGCATACCGCACCGGCGTATTCTATGCCGGAAAAGCGGCTTTGATCCGCGAAGAGACGGCGTACACCTGTGGGATCCGAGAGTCCGGACGCTTCCACCAGCACTACATCGGTATCCGGTTCCACAAAGGTCGTCAATGCCTGCTCAAACTGGTCGAGCCGGCAGGAGCAGAAGACAGATCCGCCGGTAATCTCCTCCATCCCTATGCCGAGTTCCTCCAGAAGCCTGCCGTCGATCCCCTCCCTGCCGAACTCATTGATGATCAGCTGCATTTTCTCTCCCGGGAAAAGCCTTATGAAGTTTTTCAAAAAAGTACTCTTCCCGGATCCCAGAAATCCGGTGATCAGATACAGTCTGCTCATGATCTCATCCGCCAAAGCTGCTGATTGCAGGTGAATATTTTCCGCTGCTTCATATCTTGTAACTATTCAGCTTCACCGGAATATGTCTCAAAACCGGGACGGGGAGCTTGCTTACCGGACAGGTTTGAGACAAATTCCGGTGAAGGCCTGGGGGCGGAGCCCCCCGGACTTTCCACAGCGAGCAATGCCGTGCATTGCGAGCCGGGGAAAGCTGAATAGT
>CAMORF010000251.1 GCA_946623485.1 uncultured Clostridia bacterium | reverse complement strand
CCTCCACCTTTACCGTATTCGGCGAGGAGCTGCCGGATGGATTTGAGGCGGATGTAGATACTGATCCGGAATATGCGCCGGATACCGCGGTTGTCTCGGATGGATACTTCCATGAGTCTGAATACAGGTCCGCTCCTTACTTCGGCCTGTTCTATGACGAGGAAGGAAACGGCAGCCCGATTGACGGAATCACGCTTCTGGATACTGCGTTCTAAAAACGGTTTCAGGTAGAATAAGGCAGTACAGAGATCCTATCCTGTACTGCCTTTTCATACTTTTGTCTATTACATCATATCCCCATAATGAATTATCTTTTATCGTTTTCATAACTGCGTTAATGGGTTATCATTTCATGATTATGTTCATGAGTTTTCTTTTCATGATTATGTCCATGCGTTATTATTTCATGATGAATCCTTTCATTCGGGACAGATGTCAATGAGACAGATGTCAACGAGACAGATGCGAAGCACCCGGAGGGAAATGCATTGGAGAACAGGATACCAGCCGTGAGAATGAGCGGCATTACGAAAACATTCGGAAAGGTCGTGGCGAACCATGACGTTTCCATTGAGATTCAGAGAGGAGAGGTTCTTTCTCTGCTGGGCGAGAATGGTTCCGGAAAGACCACCTTGATGAACATGCTCTCCGGGATCTATTGCCCGGATTCAGGGAGCATTGAGGTGGATGGGAAGGAGGTTTCCATCCGCTCCCCGAAGGATGCGCTGAAGCTTGGGATCGGCATGATCCACCAGCATTATAAGCTGGTGGATGTGATGACGGCGACCCAGAACATCATCCTTGGGCTGAAAGAGGAAAAGTACGACCTGAAAGCCGCTTCCGCGCGGGTGCGGGAGATCTGCGAACGTTATGGGTTCGACCTGAACCCGGATCAGAAGGTCTATGATATGACAGTGTCGCAGAAGCAGACAGTCGAGATCGTCAAGGTTTTATACCGGAAGGCGGATATCCTGATCCTGGATGAGCCGACCGCAGTCCTGACGCCGCAGGAGACTGAGAAGCTGTTCGATGTCCTGCGCAATATGAAGAAAGACAATAAGGCCATTATTATCATCACGCATAAGCTCAATGAGGTGCTGGAGATCTCAGACCGGGTGGACATCCTGCGCGCGGGAGAGTTCATCGGGAGCCTGAAGACCAGTGAGACCAATGCGCAGGAGATGACGGATATGATGGTCGGCCATGCGGTCGCCCTGAATATTGACCGGCCTGATCCGGTGAACCCCGAACCCAGGATCCGTGTTTCCGGGCTTACCGTGAGAAGCGAGGAAGGCCTTGTGAAGCTGGACAATGTGTCATTTACCGCGAACTCGGGGGAGATTCTCGGAATTGCCGGAATCTCCAACAGCGGCCAGAAGGAACTGCTGGAGGCAATCAGCGGGCTGCAGCCGGTGGAAGCGGGCGACATCACATACATTTCCCCGGAGGGGAGAGAGACCAGCCTGATCGGCAAGGATCCCCTGGATATCCAGAGGCTGGGAGTTTCCCTATCCTTTGTGCCGGAGGACCGGCTTGGCATGGGGCTTGTCGGGAACATGGATATGACGGACAATATGATGCTGCGTTCTTTCCGGAAGGGACGCGGGCTGTTCGTGGACCGCGGAACCCCAAGAGGCGTCGCGACGCATGTGCGGGATTCGCTGGAGGTTGTTACCCCGGGGCTGTCCACGCCGGTACGCCGCCTTTCGGGCGGAAATGTCCAGAAGGTTCTGGTGGGGCGTGAGATTGCGTCGGCACCGTCTGTGCTTCTGACTGCTTACGCGGTGCGCGGACTTGACATCAACTCTTCCTATGCAATCTATGATCTGATGAACCAGCAGAAGCAGAAGGGTGTTGCCGTTGTCTACGTCGGGGAAGACCTGGATGTGCTTCTGGAGCTGGCAGACCGGATCCTGGTTCTTTGCGGAGGAAAGGTCTCAGGCATCGTAGACGGGCGGAAGACGGATAAATATCAGGTCGGCAGCATGATGACAACGCTTGGAGGAGGTGAGGCGAGATGAAAGAGAAGACGAGAGGCCCTCTTGCCCACATCGTGAAGCGCCCGGAGATCTCCTGGAAGATGGCGGCCATGGTGCGTGCCGCGGCAATTATCATAGCGATCCTGATCTGCGCGGCTGTGACATTTTTCCTGACAGGGTCAGATCCGGTCAGCGTGTTCAAAACGATCTGGGAGGGCAGTTTCGCGTCCCCGAGAAGGATCTGGGTGCTGCTGCAGAACATTTCCATCCTGCTGATTATCTCCCTCGCCATGGCGCCCGCCTTCCGCATGCGCTTCTGGAATATCGGAGGCGAGGGGCAGGTGATGATGGGAGTCCTTGCCACCGCAAGCTGCATGATCATGCTTGGGGGAAAGATTCCGAATGCGCTGCTGATCCTGATCGAGATTGTGGCGGCAATCGCGGCAGGCGCCATCTGGGCGGCGATTCCTGCATTTTTCAAATCCAGATGGAACACGAATGAGACACTGTTCACGCTGATGATGAACTATGTCGCGACACAGCTGGTCGCATATTTTATCATCAAATGGGAATCCCCGCGTGGTTCCGGCAAGATTGGAATTATCAATCAATCGACCCAGTACGGGTGGCTGCCGCAGATCGGGGAGTATAAGTATCTGCTGACCGTGATTGTCGCGGCTGCGTTGACCGTTTTCCTTTATATCTATATGAATAAGAGCAAGCACGGATATGAGCTGGCGGTCGTGGGTGAGAGCGAACGTACGGCCCGCTATATCGGCATCAAGGTGGGACGCGTTTTTGTGCGCACCATGCTCCTGTCCGGCGCGATCTGCGGGGTCGCAGGGCTTCTGATGGTGGGAAGCACAGACCATACCATGACGACGACGCTGGCGGGCGGACGCGGATTCACGGCGGTCATGGTTGCCTGGATGGCAAAGTTTAATCCGGTGGGGATGATCTTTACCTCTTTCCTGCTGGCATTTCTGGGAAAAGGCGCCGGCGAGGTCGCGACCCAGTTCGGCCTGAACCAGAGCTTCTCAGATATCCTCAGTTCGATCATCATATTCTGCCTGATCGGCTGTGAGTTCTTTATCCAGTATCGGATTGTATTCAGGAAGGAGGCGAATTGAGCGATGTTTGACCTTGTATCCTTCATCCCCCGCGCGGTCGCCCAGGCGACGCCGCTTCTGCTTGGTTCCACAGGTGAGACGCTGACAGAGAAGAGCGGGAACCTGAACCTGGGGATTCCGGGAATCATGTATGTCGGCGCGATTTCCGGCGTCATCGGTGCTTTCTTCTATGAGCAGCACGTGGGTTCCGTGGAAAATGCGAATGCGTTTCTTGCGATTGGAATTCCGTTGGTTTGCTGCCTGCTTGGATCCTTCCTGATGGGGCTGTTGTATTGTTTCCTGACAGTTACGCTCCGGGCGAACCAGAACGTGACCGGCCTTGCGATGACGACCTTCGGCGTTGGTTTCGGGAATTTCTTCGGCGGCTCCTTGATCAAGCTGACCGGATCCGATGTGCCATCCATTGCGTTGTCCATTACACATAAATTTTACGCGGCGAAGCTTCCATTTGCAGGAAAGACTGGCGTGTTTGGGAAACTGGTCCTGAATTATGGATTTCTGGTTTATGTCGCGATCATCATCGCGCTTGCGTCGTCTTACTTCCTGAATCGGACACGCAAGGGACTTCAGCTGAGGGCGGTAGGCGAGAACCCGGCGACTGCGGACGCGGCCGGAATCAATGTCGGCTCGTACAAGTACTGGGCTACCTGCATTGGCTCCATGATCGCGGGCCTTGGCGGACTGTACTATGTCATGGACTACGCCTCGGGCGTGTGGTCGAATGATGCCTTCGGTGACCGTGGATGGCTTGCGATTGCCCTTGTCATCTTCACGATCTGGCGGCCCAACGTCAGTATCCTTGCCTCGCTGCTGTTCGGCGCTTTGTACATCCTGTACCTGTATATTCCGACGGGGACAAACATGGCAATCAAGGAGATCTATAAGATGGCTCCGTTTGTCGTCACGATCCTTGTGCTGATTATCATCAGCCTGCGGAAGAAGCGTGAGAATCAGCCGCCGGCCGCGCTGGGGCTGCCCTACTTCCGCGAGGAACGGTAACTTGTT
>CAMORF010000250.1 GCA_946623485.1 uncultured Clostridia bacterium | reverse complement strand
CTTTTCCTCTAGATCGCCACAGCCCTTTTCCTGTATCTTGGCATCTATCCGACAGAAGTGATCACGGATGACCTGCTTCAGTTTCTTGGGATCACCATGGACGAAACGGTTGAGAACAAGGTGAAGAGCGCCACCTTCCAGTGCTTCGATTCCTCCGGGAACCTGTACAATGACGCTGCTGTCAATAAAGACGGGGAGGTCATTGATTCCCGTGGCAATGTGATTCCGGGCTGTGTTGCGGATCTGGACAAGGGGATTGTAACGGATGGATATGGCAACCAGATTCCGGTGGACGTGAGCGCGATTGTCGCGGATCGGGAACAGGTGGCCGATAATCCTGACATCGCCGCGCCTCCCGATAAAGTGGAGGGGGACGGGCAGGATGATACGACGTGGACGGGCGCGACCGTCGAGGATAAGGAAGAGGAGGAATAACACCTTATGGTGATCACAATTGATATTCTGGCAGCTGTTTTCCTTTCATTCGGGATTACGGCACTGATCCTGCCGTTCCTGATCCCGTTTCTGATCAGGCTGAAGGTAGGGCAGACAGAGCGGAAGGAAGGGGTTCAGGCCCACCTGAAGAAAGCGGGTACCCCGACGATGGGCGGGATCGCGATCCTGGTGTCCGTGCTGGTGACTTCTCTGGTCTTCGCGATGCGCTATCCCAGGATCCTGCCTGTGCTGGTTTTGACGCTGGGCTTTGGGATCATCGGATTTATCGATGACTATCTGAAGGTTGTCCTGAGAAGGTCGGACGGCCTTTTGCCGAAGCAGAAGATGGCAGGCCAGATCCTTGTGACTGTGATCTTCCTGCTTTACGCATGGCTGAGGGATCCCGCTTGCCTGGACTGGCGGATTCCGTTTACGGACGGAATGGTGCTGAGCGGATTTGGATTCCACGTCTTCGCAAGCATTGCTGCTTTCATCATCATCATCGGGACCGTAAACGGGGTGAATTTAACGGATGGGCTGGACGGGCTGGCCGGATCCGTCACCGCAGTGGTTGCCGTATTCTTCTGCTGTGCGTCCATGATGACGGCAGGCGGGATTGAACCGGTGTGCGCGGCTGTGGCCGGGGCGCTCCTTGGATTCCTTCTGTTCAATGTCCACCCCGCCAAGGTTTTCATGGGGGATACCGGATCTCTGGCATTGGGCGGCTTTGTTGCCGGCGCGGCCTATGCACTTCAGATGCCGGTATTTATCGCAATCGTCGGACTTATCTACCTGGTTGAGGTGATCTCTGTTATAATCCAGGTTACATACTTTAAGAAGACAGGCGGGAAGCGGTTCTTCCGGATGGCGCCGATCCATCACCATTTTGAGCTGGGCGGATGGTCGGAGACAAGGATTGTGGCAGTTTTCACCATCGTGACGATTCTGCTGTGCCTCGTCGCGCTGATCCGTTTTTGAGAAAATGCATAAAGCAAAAGGATACAGAACGAAAGCGCTGAGTGCGGAAGCGCTAAGAGCGGAAGCGCAGAGAGCCGGAATTCAAAGAGTAAAAAACTGATCGGCATAAAAACAAAGAATAAAAACTGATCGGCATAAAAACAAAGAATAAAAACTGATCGGGTATAAAAGCAAAGAATAAAAACTGACAGGGTATCATAACAGGGAGTAAGCGTTGAGTGGGAACGGTATGAACGACAAGAACAGAAGGATAGATCTGAAGGGCAGGAAGGTATTGGTTTATGGTGCGGGCAGAAGCGGAGTCGGAGCTTGTGAGCTGCTGTATTCCGCCGGGGCTATGCCTGTGCTGTATGATGAAAATGAATCCCTGATGGAAGCGAAGGTGCGCGCGATGTTTGCGGCGGATGGCAGCAAGGCTGCCGAGGCGGCTGAACATGTCAGGATCGTCACAGGCACGCTGGAGGATGCGCTGATCCGGTCTGTGGATCTGTGCGTGATCAGCCCGGGCGTGCCGATGGATATCGATCCGGTCGTCCGGATCAAGGAAGCCGGCATTGAGATCTGGGGCGAGGTGGAGCTTGCGTACCGCATGTCCATGGGCCAGGTGCTTGCGGTTACGGGGACAAACGGGAAGACGACCACCGTGACCTTGCTTGGCGAACTGATGAAACGATTTTACGGAACCGGGAAGGTTCACGTGGTCGGCAATATCGGCGCGCCTTATACGAAGGCAGCTGATATGACGGATGCAGACAGCGTATGCGTCGCGGAGATCAGTTCCTTCCAGCTTGAGACCATCCATACATTCCATCCTCATGTCAGCGCGATCACCAATATTACACCGGATCATCTGAACCGGCATCATACGATGGAGGAATATATCCGCGTCAAAGAGCGGATCGCGGAAAACCAGACCGGGGAAGATGTGCTCATCCTGAACTATGAGGATGAAGTGCTGCGGGCGTTTGGAAATGGAATCGGCCCGGACGGCCCGAAGGTATGGTGGTTTTCCAGCGCGCGGGTGCTTGAGCGGGGTATGTACCTGGAGGATGACATCCTGAAGTATTCGGATGGCAGCAGGATTCAGGAAGTGATCCATACGGATGAGCTCCAGATCCTTGGAGCCCACAATTATGAAAATGTATGCGTGGCGGTTCTTGGAGCGCTTGCCGTCCATATGCCCCTGGATCAGATCCGGGAGGTCCTGAAAGCATTTCCCGGGGTGGAGCACCGGATCGAGTATTCCGGGGAAGTAAACGGGGTCGCGTTTTATAATGATTCCAAGGGCACGAACCCGGAGGCCGCCATCAAAGCCGTGGAGGCGATGAAACGCCCGACGGTCCTGATCGGCGGGGGCTATGACAAAGAGTCCACGTACGATACCTGGATTGAGAGCTTCCATGGAAAAGTGAAAGCCCTGGTCCTGGCCGGGGCCACAAAGGAGAAGATTGCGGCGTGCGCCAGGGAGCATGGGTTTTCCCCGGTGTACCTGTGCGATACATTTGAGGAGTGTTTTGACCTGTGCGTACGTCTGGCTCAGGCGGGAGATGCTGTTTTGCTGTCTCCGGCATGCGCGAGCTGGGGGATGTTCAAGGATTATGAAGAGAGGGGCCGGGTATTTAAAGAACTGGTTCTCAAGCTAAAAGAGGGAACCGGAGCGTTATGAGCAGAGGAATCAGGGCAGCCGCGATCCTTGCTGTCGTGATCGGAGCGGCAGTTGCGATCGTGCTCGGGGTTTTTCAGATCCGATCGATCGACATCAGAGGAAATGAGCGTTATTCTGCGCAGCAGATCAGGGATGACCTGATCTATGACTTTAAGACGCGCAATACGCTCTACTTTGCGTGGAAATACCGGTCGGAGGGGCCGAGCCAGGATGCCCCGTACCTCAAGAGTGTTCAGGCAACGATGCTTTCCCCAACCTCCGTGCGCATCGTGGTGAAGGAGAACCAGATCATCGGCCGCGTACAGCATGGCGACAAGAATGTCTATTATGACGCGGACGGGGTTGTCCAGGAAATCACGGATACGATCTATACGGGGATCCCGCTGGTGGCAGGTGTCGAAATTGAAGAACCCATCCTCTACCAGAAGCTGGTGACGAAAAATACTTCTGTGATCCGGACGATGCTGAATATCAGCCAGCTGCTGATCCAGAGCGGGATGATTCCGGACAGCGTGACCTTTGACGGCAACCAGAATATGATCCTCAGGCAGGGGACCGTCACGGTGCTTCTCGGCCAGGACGAGTACCTCGAGGAGAAGATTGCCAACCTCGTTTCGATCTATCCGCAGGTATCCGGAGAAACAGGAACACTGAACATGGAAGGCTTCACCGGCCGGAACGAGGCGATTACCTTCAAGACCGAGTCCGGCTCCGGATCTTCCGCAGGCGGTGAGACCGAGTCCGCCGGGACACCGGAAGGAGGAGAAGCAGCAGCCCAGAGCCAGTCGGAAGGGCAGGCGCAGGAACAGACGGATGCCCAGCAGGCAGACGGCCAGCAGGCAGACGGTCAGCAGGAAGATGGCCAGCAGGCACAGGATGCTGCTGTAGCCGGAGGGGATTCCCTTGCCGGAGAAGGTGCTGCGTCCGAAGGCGCGGCCGCGCCGGAAGGCGGAGACGGCAGCCAGGGAGAGGAAGCCGCTGCTCCTGAGGAAGCGCAGGAACCGGAACAGCAATCGCCCCCCTTCATGGTATTTGATTCCAGCGGCACCC